>CAZGPF010000102.1:0-5696 GCA_964527275.1 uncultured Desulfosarcinaceae bacterium | reverse complement strand
CCATAACCTCCGCTGGCTTGCTTGCACCCATACCACCCGTCGGTGTGTGCGCCCTCAAAGTGATCGAGAAGATGGCGCTGGTGCAGGCCCTCAATGGCAACCAATGGAAACGGATGGCCACGGCGCACAAACTGGGTAACGACAAAAACACCCTGTGGCGTAGGCTCAAACGATTCGACATGCGGCAAGTTGATAGATAGCGCCTTAACGCCCCCTGCGCGCCTTGATCTTGCCTACGGCATCATCTATAAAAGATGGTCATGCAGATTACCTGCCCTCAATGCAAATCTGTTTTTAACGATCCGGGCACTCCCGTGGCGGACGGCGGAAGGCGGCTCTGCTGCCCCCAATGCCGCATGGACTTTATCGTCCAACAAGCGGGTGATGTGCCGCCGGATGATCCCAAAGAGCGGGAGAGCGGCCCCCTGCCCGATTACCTGTGGGATCTACGGGAGGCGGACGCACCGGCGCGGCTGCCGGAGATCAAAGATCCCCTTCAGATTCTGAAAAAATATTTCGGATACCAGGACTTTCGACTCCATCAATTGGAGATTATCGAAAAACTGATTGCCGGCGAGGACCTGTTTGTGCTTATGCCCACCGGCAGCGGCAAGTCGATCTGCTATCAGATCCCGGCCATGATTCGTGAGGGCCTTGGATTGGTGATCTCGCCCCTGATTGCCCTGATGCAGGATCAGGTTCAGGCCCTGCGCCAGATCGGCGTGCGGGCGGCCTGTCTTAATTCCAGCCTGTCGGCGGTTCAGGCCAGCACGGTGGAGCATCAGGTTCTGGCCGGGGAGCTTGACCTGCTCTATGTGGCTCCCGAAAGGCTGCTGAGCAAGGCTTTCGGACAATTTCTGCGTGGTGTGCCCCTGGCCCTGTTCGCAATCGACGAGGCCCATTGCGTCTCCCAGTGGGGCCACGATTTCCGGCCCGAATATCTTGGTATCACCGAGGTGACCCGCCAATTTGAGGGCGTTCCCCGGGTGGCGCTTACCGCCACCGCCGATCCCCAGACCCGCCAGGGTATTCTGACCAACCTCGATTTAACCGAGGCCGCACTCTTCATATCCAGTTTCGACCGTCCCAATATCCGTTATCGGGTGGCTTTGAAACACAATGACAAGCAGCAACTGCTCTCTTTTTTGCAAAGTGAACACGCCGGTGCGGCCGGTATCGTCTATGTACGCACACGCAAGCGGGCCGACCAGATTGCCGCCTGGCTGCAAGAACGGGGCGTGACGGCCCTGCCATATCATGCCGGGCTGGACCAGTCCCTGCGCCTTGCCCATCAGCAGCGTTTTCTGCGCGAAGAGGGTCTGGTGATGGTGGCAACCATCGCCTTCGGCATGGGCATCGACAAGCCCGATGTGCGTTTCGTGGCCCATCTCGACCTGCCGTCCAGCGTGGAGGCCTATTATCAGGAGACCGGCCGCGCTGGAAGGGACGGGCAGCCTGCGGATGCCTGGATGGTCTACTCGCTCGCTGACGTGATAGCCATGCGCAAGATGCTGGAGTCCTCCGAAGGCGACGGCCAATTCAAGATGATTCAGCTCAAGAAGCTCGAAGCCCTGCTGGGCTATTGCGAGACCGTCTCCTGCCGCCGCCAGCTGCTGCTTGACTATTTCGGCGAAGAGGGGGTCACGGCCTGCGGCAATTGCGACACCTGCCTGCGGCCGGTTGAAACCTGGGACGCTACCACTGCCGTCCAGATGGCGCTCTCATGCGTCTTTCGTACCGGACAGCGGTTTGGGGCCGCCTATCTTACCGATGTACTCATGGGTAAAACCAATGAACGCATGGAACGCTTCGGGCACCACCGCATCAAGACCTTTGGCGTGGGCCGTGAAATCGGCAGCCACGACTGGCGCTCGATATTTCGGCAACTGGCCGCCGTGGGCCTGCTTTCGGTTAACATGACGCGAATCTCCGGGTTCCGGCTGACCGAAAAGAGCTGGCCGGTGCTCAAGGGGCAAAAGCGCGTACGTTTCCGAAAAGACCCCCTGCCGGTGAAAGCCAAAAAACGCACCCCCAAAAAGACCACCGCACCCGGGGTGGACCTGACGGCGGCCAAGTCCGTGCCTCTGTGGGAGAAACTGCGGGCTCTGCGCATGCGAATATCCAAAGAGCTGGAGATACCGCCCTTCGTGGTTTTCCATGACCGCACCCTGGCGGAGTTTGTGGAGCAACGACCCGTTACGCGAGAGCAATTTTTAGGCATCACTGGCGTGGGGGAAAAGAAGGCCGAACAGTATGGTGAACTCTTCATGGAAGTTATCAGGCGGGAAATGAAAGGCTGACATGGCATCCAGGAAAAATTACTATGCTGTGGCGGTTGGCGAAACGACCGGTATTTATTCCAAATGGTTCGGCCCTGGTGGCGCGCAAGAACAGGTGCGCGGCTATCCCGGCGCGCGCTATAAGGGATTTGCCACCATGAAAGAGGCAAGGGCATTTCTTGAGGCTAACCGAGGATCTAAACAGGCGGGATACCTGGTGGAAAAAAGAGCCTCGGACGACCTGCACCGGCTGGCCACCAGAGATCAAGCTCCCCCGCCTGTTGAGGAAGGCCGCATCGTCATCTACACCGACGGCGGCGCACTGACCAATCCCGGCCCGGGCGGTTATGGCGTGGTCATTGCGGACGGCCCCCATGGCAAGGAGCTTTCAGGGGGCTTTCGTCTGACCACCAACAATCGCATGGAGCTGCTGGCCTGCATTGTGGGGTTAAGCGATTTCAAGCAGCCCGCCTCCATCGTCGTGTACAGCGATTCCAAATATGTGATCAGCGGCATCACCAAGGGCTGGGCCAAAAAATGGCGCGCCAACGGCTGGATGCGTAACAGGCGGGACCCGGCCGTCAACCCAGATCTTTGGGAACGGCTCTTGTCCTTGTGTCAACTGCACACTGTCGAGTTCCGGTGGGTCAAGGGCCATGCCGGCATAGAGGGCAACGAGCGCTGCGATTCCCTGGCCACGCGCGCGGCTTCGGGCCGTAACCTGCCGCCCGATAGCGTCTATGAAAAGAGCATAGCCGCGCGCTGCTCATAGATTGGGAGCTATTCTTTCTCCCCTTTCTCCAAACCGTGCCTGCGGCCTTTCCGCAAGGCTTTTCTGTCTACGAAAGAGTCCCGGTAGTATCCAGAACTTTTCACACTTTCTCTTTTCCCCACCAACCTGAGTGGTCGAGATTGATCAGCGCCTCATAAGTCTATGGCGTAAAAAAAAGCCTCCCCCCGATTCGAGGAGAGGCTTTGTACGGATTTTTTATGCCGCAGCGTTGCTGCTCTGCTCTACACTTCCAGCCAGGAGTCGGAGTAGAGTGACTCGCCCATGATCACCTTGCAGGTTTTGGCATAGTCCTGCATCTCCTTGGAGAGACCGGCCATATCGGGCTTGTTGCCGTCCATCATGGCGTGGATCAGGTCCACTATGTCCTGGCGTTGGCCCTTGGCGATGGCGGTGAGCTGGTCGTCCAGGGGATCTGAGATCACCGATAGCATGCCGCATCTTTCCAGCATTACCATGTAGGTCTGGTTCAAGATGGGCCGCAGATGATCGGGCGGGCCGTTGGAGATGTTCGACAGCCCGCAGGTGCTCCTGGCGCCCGGTGCGATGTCGGGGATCATATTCTGGAATTCCATCAGGCTTATCAACTGGGGCTGCTGGATGTTGACCGGGGTGACGAGGCCGTCCACCCAGATTTTTTCGTTGGCAATGCCGGCTTCGTTGGCAAAATAGAGCAGCTCCACGCACAGGGCCGCGCGTTCGTTCTCGTCGCGCGGCAGGCCCTCGGGTCCCCACATCAAGGCCACGAAATCGGCGTTGTGCTCGGCCACCATGGGCACCATGCGTTCATAGCGCTCGGGCCGGGCCATGATGGAGTTAACGATGTGCGGCGTGCCGTCGGGTACCTGCTTGATGATCTTCAAGGAAGCTTCGATGGCGTCGATGTTGGAGGTGTCCAGGGCAAGGGGCACGTCGGGCACGACCTCCTGCACCACCTGTACCACCCAGGGCATCAGTTCGTGGCCCTCTTTTTTGGCCGGGCCGAGGTTGATGTCGATGTAATCCATGCCTTTTGCCTGTTGAAAAAGAGCCTCTTCCTGGATCGGTTTGGGGTTGCGCTCCTTGAACGCAGCGCCAATCTTTTTTGAAATCACGTTCAAGCTTTCGCCGATGAGTAGCATGTTTCCTCCCGTAGTTGGTTAGATCCGGTAATAAACGCTGGGGGCCGAAAACCAAGCAGGGCCTTGAAAAGACGCTCCGCTAGGTCTCTCTATTCGAATCGCTCTTTAAGAAAACTCGGTATGTGCGCGGCTTCGCGCGGCCCCACGATAACGTTCCAGCCGGGCAGCTCCTCTTCGATGTCGCCCACGATAGCGGCGGCGTAGCCCGGAATGATCAGTTCCTGGTGTTTGACCTTGTCCGTGATGCCAGATTTCTTGACGAACAGGCCCACGTCGTCGCCGGAGAATTTGCCGGCGGCCCAGGCCGTGAGTACGGACAAGCCTTCCGACTCCTTGATCAGCAGCCAGGTGGGCACGCGGCTGCCTTCGATCTCGCCCGAGACGATAAAAAAGGTCAGGGCGAAATTGGTGGTCACCAACACCGGAGAGTTTTCGTTGGGGCTGCCGACCTCGTAGATGCCCTCGGTGACGGTCATGGGCCGCTGGGGATCGGTAAAGATGTTCAGGCGTTCGAGTAGCAGCGGAAAGACGCTCTCGCCGGAGAAGTCGGACAGGACCACGATACCGCCGTATTTGGCGATGTGGTTGGCTGCCAACACGGTCTCCATGTCGATGTTGGAGGCCATTTCGCACGGAAAGGTGATGGTGGGAAAGCCGAGGGAGCGGTTGCCGTCTTTAAGGGCCGCCCGGCGGATGGCGATCTGGTCGCTGTTGGCCTGCTTTGGTTCCCTGCTGCCCGGATCGAGCACCAGGTCTTTCAAGCCCATTGCGGTGAGCTTGTCGCTCAGGGGCACCAGGTCTTCGACGGAGTCGGCCTTGATGGCCAGGGGCAGATCGCTGGCCTTGGCCAGCTCGCCCATGGCGTCGATGTTCTCGGCGGTGGCCGCATACATCAGCGGCCGTTTGAAGCCGGCGGCTTCGATGCCGGCCTTCATGACATCGACATTTTCGGTCATCAGGATGACGTTGAACTCCGACGTATCGGCGATCTGTTTGGCCACGGCACCAAAGGCGGCTACACTGCCGCCGGCATCTTTAACTGCCACTAGCTCGGGACGCAGGTTGAGACCCACGCGTTCGAACTGCAGGGCGTTCCACTGCGTGAGCTTGGCGGCCAGGTCGTCGGCTCCGATGTCCGAGTGCACCTGGGCGGCTATCAGGGGTGGGTTGCAGAAGGTCTTTTCATGACGATACTGGACGGTCTCGCCGCCGGTGGTGGCTTTGCGAACGCCCCGGCCCACGGCCACGGGGCGGATGGGCGGTGCCGAAGCCGCGTCCAGCTGCTCGCGGGCTTCGTCCGACACATAGGGGCAGGCATCCAGCTCGGCCTTGCCCGATGCCAGGTTCATGGCAAAGGCCAGGCAGGTCGGCACGCCGCACTCCTTGCAGTTGGTTTTCGGAAGGAGCTTGAAAATCTGAATACCGGTTAATGCCATCTTTTTCTCCTTAATAAATGGGTAGTCGCCGGAGGCGGCATTGGCGACCGCTTGCCAACGAACCTGTTCT
>CAZGPF010000101.1:0-5700 GCA_964527275.1 uncultured Desulfosarcinaceae bacterium | reverse complement strand
CGCTATATGGAAAGGCCTGAAGGGCCGAAGATGAAGTGCTCTGAGTAGTTACCGTTCGCTTATCTCTATTTAGCTACCCAATTACCGGTGAAATCCAGAGTGTCTAAGGTAGAACCGACGCCGGCCGTAATAGCCGTGCCCCGTGTATTGAAGGCGGCATCCGAGTTGTTCATGTAGATGGCTGAAAAATCGCTGTCCGAGCCGTAGGAGGTGTCTCCTTTATCATGCTTCGCCGTAGCCGCGTAAGAGGCGGCGCTGGCATCGGTGTCGACAACCAGGCTGACCCCATTGCTAAGGCCGATTTGCAGGGTATTGCTATCCGAGTTGAGCAGGGTCTCCGTGCCTCCCGGCCCGGCGAGCACCGTGCCCGAGCCTCCGAGAGTAGCGGCGGCTGCGGTTGCTGAATGGCCGAAAACCTGCCAATCATCCAAAAATGTGGTTTCACTAAGAATTACATTACGCACATCACTGAGCCCGGCCGAGTTCTGGCTCTTGACGCGATAGGAGGCAAACTGGGGAATGGCGATGGCAGCCAGTATGCCTATGATGGCGATGACGATCATCAATTCGATCAGGGTGAATCCTGCTTGATTACGATTGTGATAATATTTTTTTAACATGGCTTGTATCCTCTCGTGATATTTAGGTTGGGTGATAAACAGATTAAGAGACAAATCAACTCCCTTCCATATGCGCTGCCCTCCAGCAACACCCCCTTCCTGGTGAGGAGCGCTTCTCCCTTGTCAATAAAAAATCCTACGGCCGTGACGCTGATTTGGCCTCTCAAACTATAGCTTGTTGGCAGCGGATCTCTGTATGATATTAGATTTTTCGCTTATGCGCTTACCTGTCATCCCTGAAGTTCATCCAGTTTAACGGCGCCATCGATGATGGTCATCACCGCCTTGCCTTGCAACGGCCAGTTGTCAAAGGGTGTATTGCGGCTCAAAGACTTCGAATCGCGCGCCCGCAATGTCCACGCCTTCAGCGGATCGATCAGGGTCAAATCCGCAGGCAGGCCCTTTTTAATGCCGCGCTCCAATCCCAGTATGCGCGCCGGGGCGATGCTCATGCGGTCGATCAGTTGGCCGATGTCGAGCTGCTTTTCGGCCACCAGCCGCAATCCCAAAGGCAGAGACGTCTCCAGGCCGGTGATTCCGTTGGCCGCGCGGTCGAACTCCACCTGCTTCTCCTCTGCGGCGTGGGGTGCATGGTCGCTGGCGATGGCGTCCAGTGTGCCGTCGGCCACTCCTTGAATGATGGCCCGGCGGTCCGCCTCAGAGCGCAGGGGCGGGTTCATCTTGGCGTGGGTGTCGTAGCCCTGCACGGCATCTTCTGTGAGGATGAAATAGTGGGCCGCCGTCTCGGCGCTCACGGGGATGCCGTCGGCTTTGGCCCTTCGGATGGCCATGACCGACTCGCGGGTGCTCACATGGGCGATATGCACCGGCACTCCGGTGAGATCGGCAAGGGCTATGTCGCGCATCACCATCACGCTTTCGCAGGCATTGGGGATACCGGCCAGCCCCATGCGGGTGGCCAGCGCGCCTTCGTTCATCACACCTCCGTCGGCCAGTTGCGGCTCCTCGCAATGGGAGATGACTCTTAAACCAAAATCTGCGGCATACTCCAGGGCGCGGCGCATCAGCAGGTTGTTGGCCACAGGACAACCGTCATCGCTCACCCCGATAGCGCCGGCGGCCTTCAGTTCACCAAATTCGGACAACTGTTGGCCGGCGAGGCCCATGCTGATGGCGGCCACTGGATAGACTTTGACCAAGCCAGCCGCACGGGCTTTTTCCAGGATCTGAGCGGTTACTGCCGGGCCATCATTTACCGGATCGGTATTGGGCATGGTGCAGACGGCGGTGAAGCCCCCTGCGGCGGCGGCCTGCGACCCTGTGAGGATGGTCTCCTTGTACTCCTGGCCCGGTTCGCGAAAGTGGACATGCATATCGATGAGACCAGGGGTGACCCACAGTCCCTTGGCGTCTATGACCCGGAGATCTTCGCCCTCCAGATCGATGCTACCCCCGGGCCTCACCGCACCTATGCGGCCCTCTGCAATCAAAATATCGTGGTACTCGTCCAAGTGTCCGGGATCGATCACCCGGCCGCCTTTAATCAACATCGGCATTGCGATTTCCTCCAGATAGTAGATAGAGCAGCGCCATTCTTACAGCTATGCCGTTGGTCACCTGATCGAGGATCAGTGAATAGGGGCCGTCGGCCACTTCGGGAGAGATCTCCACTCCTCGATTGATGGGGCCGGGGTGCATGATCACCACATCCTTGCGGGCCTGTTTCAAGCGTCCTGGATTCAAGCCGAAAAAGCGGGCGTATTCACGCCGCGTGGAGAGCGAAAAGCCTTTTTGACGCTCCTCTTGAATCCGCAGCATCATGATCACATCCGCGCCCTGGATAGCCGCCTCCACCGAAGGCGCCACTTTGGCTCCCAGGGTTTCGATGCCATGGGGTATCATGGTGGCAGGCCCGGCCAGAACAACCTGCGAGCCCATCTTGGTCAGCCCTTCGCAGTTGGAGCGCGCCACGCGGCTGTGGGCGATATCGCCTATGATGGCCACCTTCAAATCGTTCAGCCGGCCCTTGTGCCGCCGGATGGTCAACATATCGAGCAGCGCCTGCGAGGGATGGGCGTGGGCGCCGTCGCCGGCGTTAATCACTGCGGCCTCGATATGCCGGGCCACGAAATGGGGCGCGCCGGAAAAGCCGTGACGCAGTATCACCACTTCCGGCCTCAAGGCTTGTAGATTGCGCGCCGTGTCGAGTAGAGTCTCGCCCTTGACCAGGCTGCTCATGCTGGCGGAAAGGGTGATGCTGTCCGCGCTGAGCCGCTTGGCGGCGATATCGAAAGATAGCCTGGTGCGCGTACTGGGTTCGCAGAAGAAGAGGACCACGGTCTTGCCCCTTAGGGTGGGGACTTTCTTGATGGGGCGTTCCGAGATGGCGCGCATTTCTTCGGCCGTATCCAGGATCAGCTCGATCTCGGCCACCGACAACGAGGCCAGGTCGAGGATATCTTTGCTTGCCAACGCCATAGTAACTTTGCCTTGGATAGTAATCGTCAAGGGCGATCAGTGAATAAAATCCCCCAGCCTCTCCCAGCGTACACCGAACTTCTTGTGATTGTCCCATGACCAGTAGATCATGAATGCCTTGCCGCGAACTGCGGAGAGATCCACCAGGCCCCAGAACCGGCTGTCGTTGCTCTCGTCGCGATTGTCGCCCATGACAAACAATTTGCCCTCGGGAATCTTTTTGGGGGCCAGATTGTCGCGCATGATAAAGCTTTGTGGGGACTTGCGAGGATTTGAATAGGTGCGCCAATCTGAATGCACGGCAAACTCGCTCTCTTGCGGTTTACCGTTGATGTATACCTTTTTGCGGCGGATCTCGACCGTGTCGCCGGCCACCGCCACGACCCGCTTGATGAAATCCTTGCTGGGATCCAGAGGGTATCTGAATACTACGATATCGCCCTTCTGAGGGTTTTTTATGGGGATGGCGGTAATTTGCGTAAACGGAACCTTGATGCCGAAAATGAATTTATTGACCATTATATAGTCGCCGATCAGGAGCGTATTCTTCATCGAACCAGACGGGATGGTAAAGGCTTGAACCACGAAAACTCGAATAAACAGCGCCAGAATGATGGCAATGACCAGGGCTTCGATATTTTCACGAAGTTTTCCCTTGCGAGGTGCCTCAAGGGGCCGGGACTTTACAGGAGTATCTCTCTTCAATGCGCATCTACCTTGTGAAGCGTTCAGGACCCCGGCTAGGCAAGCAACCAAAGTCCGCAGCGCAGGGTGATATGGGCCATGATACCGGCAACCACGTCATCCATGACCACCCCCCAGCCACCCTTGAGCCTCTTCTCCATATACCGCGCGGGCGGCGGCTTAATGATATCAAAAAATCTGAACAAAAAAAAACCGGCCAGGCCGGTGGTGATCGTAAGGGGAATGGCCAGCATGGTGACACACATACCGGCGATCTCATCGATGACAATGCATCCGGGGTCCTTGGCCCGCAACAACCTCTCCGCATGGTGGGCCACCCACACGGCCGCCAGAACAAGGATCACATTGCAGATGAGAGCAACCGGCCACCTGACCATCGAAAAGAGAAAAACCAGGGGCAACCCCACCAAAGATCCAAAGGTGCCGGAGGCCACAGGAATACGCCCGACATTGCCTCCGGTCGCCAGAAAAATGATGGCGTGGGGTTTAAAAAACATGGCCCGTCTCTATAGTCTGCCCTAAATTTTGTCAAGGCGTCATTGAGTGCCATCGTGGTACGCCAGCAGAACCTTGTCGTAAACCGATCTTAAAGGCAGACCGTGGCAATCGGCGATCCGCCGGCAGGCTTCGAACTCCGGGATCACCCGCTCGGAACCGTCGATGCCGACGACTTTTTTGGCCGACACATCACCCCATTGAGTCGGTATGCTGAACTCCTCGCGGGCCAGAGCCCAGCGCTGCACTTCATACACGCGCACACCCAGGGTGGTGCTCTCCAGGAAGATACACTCCACGATATCGTCGCGCCGCCGCGACTCACAGAGCACCTTGATCATGGTGCCGGGACGATTCTTCTTCATGTTGACCGGCACCCAGAAGACATCCAAGGCACCCCGACCGAAGAGTCTCTCCATGAGATAGCCATACAGTTCGGGGTTCATGTCATCGATGCAGCACTCCACCATCACAAGATTTTCGATGGTCAGCCCGGCAGCCTGTTGTGCGGGCTCTCCCAGCATCACCCGCAGCAAGTTGGGCTGGGTATCGAATTCACGTGACCCAGCGCCATACCCGATCTTTTCGAAGCGCATCTTCGGCAGGGGCCCGAATCCACTCGCCAGGGCGGTGGCAATGGCCGCGCCAGTGGGCGTGACCATCTCACAGGCCACATTGCCGGCATAAACCGGCACCCCTTTTAAAATTTCCACGGTGGCCGGCGCCGGTACCGGCAGGGTTCCGTGCCGGCACTCCACGAAACCACTACCCAGAGGCAGGGGCGATGCAGTGATAAGATCGACACTCATATACTCCAATGCCAGACAGCTCCCCACAATGTCCACGATGGCATCCAGGCCGCCGACCTCGTGAAAGTGGACCTCCTCCTCGGGCACGTTGTGGATAACAGATTCGGCCGCAGCAAGGCGACCAAAAACGGCCAGGCTCCTCTCCTTAACGCGCATCGAATAGGAACTGCCCTCGATCATCGCCCGTATATGGCTGTAGCTACGATGGTGATGGGTCTCTTCAGCGGCAACCTCCACCAACACAGCGCTGATCCCATGGCGCGTCACCGGCCGTACCGAGATATCAAAGCCCTCCAGAGGCATGAGCCCCAGTTCCCGCTTGAGCCAACCCACAGGTACACCCAAATCCACCATGGCCCCGAGGGTCATGTCACCGCTGATACCTGAAAAACAATCGAGATAGGCCTGCATCGGGCAGCACTCCCCTTCCCTATTCAATGAATGGCCGGCACTTCTTATTGTGCAAATGGCCTTACCGCCAAAGCGGTTGACAAATTTTCACAACCGTCTAAAATCGGAAAAGTTTTCACGGAAGTGGACGGCTATCTGGTGTGGCCCCTGGTCTTCAAAACCAGTGTGGCGGGCTAATACCCCGCCGGGTGGGTTCGATTCCCATGCACTTCCGCCATATT
>CAZGPF010000100.1:0-5702 GCA_964527275.1 uncultured Desulfosarcinaceae bacterium | reverse complement strand
GTTATAGTTCGTGCTTTTTTGTGCTTTTTGCCATTACGCTGAGTAGTTACAAATCTTGTACCTATTCAGGGAGGGTTGAAGTGAACAATAGATGATAAGCAACTGAACGTTTACAACATCTTTATCGACCGTACCCGGACTGCGACCTTGAGACCTTAAAATTGACAATTCCCCCTCGCTATGGAAAAAATTTATGGGAAAATTACTGGAGACCTCGCACCGAATTATCATGAGCGACGCTCGTCGAATGAAAAACGTCGCCGATCAGAGCATCGACCTGGTGGTTACCTCTCCGCCCTACCCCATGGTTCAGATGTGGGACGATCTTTTTTGCGCATGCGACCCGGCCATTGCCAATGCCGTGGAATACTGCGATCCCAACCTGGCGTTTAAACAAATGCACCGTCACCTGGACAAGGTTTGGGATGAGGTCGTGCGGGTGCTTAAACCGGGCGGCATCGCATGCATCAATATCGGTGATGCAACGCGCTCCTTCAACGACCACTTCCAGCTTTTTGCCAATCATGCCGAGATCATTTCGCGCCTGACCGCTAAAGGCATGTCTCAACTGCCCACCATCCTATGGCGCAAAATCACCAACGCACCCACAAAATTTATGGGATCGGGCATGCTGCCACCGGGCGCATATGTAACCCTGGAACATGAGTACATCTTGATATTTCGCTTAGGAGGCCGACGCGAGTTTTTACGGTCGGCGCAAAAGCGCCTGCGCTATCAAAGTGCGATCTTCTGGGAAGAGCGCAATACCTGGTTTTCAGATATCTGGATGGATTTGTATGGCGTAACCCAGACGATAGATAAAGGCGACGGTCGGCAACGCAGCGCCGCTTTTCCAATCGAACTGCCCTACCGTCTCATCTGCATGTTTTCTCTAAAAGGAGAGAGCGTACTGGACCCATTTTTAGGCACCGGATCGACAATGGTAGCGGCAATGTGCGCGGCCAGGAAGAGTGTCGGCTACGAGTTGGAGAAGGGTCTGCAAAAGGTCATCCTGGAGCGCGCGGCCGCAGCGCCGGAATTGGCCGCTCAAATCATTGACCAGCGCCTTGAAGCGCATAAGAGCTTCGTTATCGAACGCACGCGCGCCAAAGGGCCCTTGAAATACCGGAACCGCATGTACGGATTCCCGGTGATGAGCCGCCAGGAGGAGGAGTTGTACCTGCAACCGGTCCGGCAGCTACAACATATATCGAACGGCCATATCAAATTGAACCATGGCCAGGACTATGGTGAGCCGACCGCCCACGCGTAAGATGAAGTCCAGGAGGCCACCCGGCCCATTGGCGGGCAGGCTTTAAAGGGTCGTCAATTAAATATGTTTGTAACTACTCAGAGCACTTCATCTTCGGCCCTTCAGGCCTTTACATATAGCGCTGCTATTATGAAAAGACCTGAATGACCGAACCTGAAGCACTCTGAGCAGTTACAGTTCGTGCTTTTTTTGTGCTTTTTACCATTACGCTGAGTAGTTACATATGTTTTAACCGCGGGGCAGACCAATCTTGGTTGAAAGCTGAGAAGAGGAGTAGCAATGGCCACGAAGAATCAAATCATAGAGGGTTACGTAAAGACCCCCAACCTCTACCTGTGCATTCTGGTAGCGCTGGCGACGGGTTTCTTGGGAGGGGTCATCTTCTCCAGCTACAAATACAGCCGAGGTGTTGCCGCCCCCACTCAGGCTGGCGCAGTGCCATCGGCGCAGGCTCCCTTGAGCCCGGATCAGTCGCGCAAATTGGCGGCGCTGGTTCAAGCCACCAAGACTACGCCAGACAACGTCAGTGCCTGGACCCAACTCGGTCATCTATATTTCGACAGCGGCCAGCACGGGAAGGCCATCGCAGCCTACGAAAAATCACTTGAGCTGGACCCCGACCGGCCCGATGTCTGGACCGACCTGGGTGTCATGTATCGACGCTCTGGAGACCCTCAAAAGGCGCTGCAAAAGTTCGACCACGCCTTGTCCATCAACCAGCGGCATGAGATCGCCATCTTCAACAAAGGCGTCGTGTTCATGCACGATTTGAATGACCTCCCAAGCGCCTTGCAGGCGTGGGAGAGGCTGCTTCAAATAAATCCCCTGGCACAGACGCCGGGCGGCCAATCGATTCAAGCCAGAGTGGAGCAGCTCAGGAAGATCATCTCCAAATAATCAGCCGCCCCTTAGCCGGCGCTTCAGAATCTCCTCTACCCGGGCCTGGGCAAAGTCAAAGGCCGTATTGCAGTAGTGGCACCTTATGCGCAGCGGAAAGGGACCGTTGGCGGCCATATCTTCAAGTTCATCCAGGCCGAGCATGGAGAGCATGGTGGTGATGCGATCACGATTGCAATGACACAAAAATTCTACCCCACGATGGGCCATTAATTTAGGTTCAAAACGCCCGAATCCCTCCTGCAGGTAATCTTCGGGAAAGCCACCATGATTTACAGCCCGGCCAATTGTGGGCAGCGAGTGTATGCAGTTTTCCGTCTCCACCAGGTCCCGCTCCCTGGCACCGGGCAACGCCTGCAACATCAAACCACCGGCCCCCTGTACCTCGCCTGCCTGGTCGAATAGTATGCTGAGGCTGAAGGCTGTATGGATCTGCTCCGATTGAAGATGGTAGACCGCTAAGTCCTTTGCCAGTTTGCCATGTTCGAGCATCACCTTGCCAACGAAAGGGTGCTTGCTGTTTTCAAGTATCTTGGTAACCGACAGGAATCCGGCCCCGAAAAATGGCGCCAGGTCAAAACTCTTCAGGGGTTTAGCAACGGGAATGGGAACCTGTTTGAGATAGCCTCGGACTTCACCATAGGCATTGGCCTCCACGGAGAGCCCTTTGATGGGTCCGGAACAGTCTACATTGATGGCCAGACAGTCGCTGCCCTTCAATCCGGCGGACATCAAGACGCCCCCCAGGTAAGCATGTCCCAGGGCCAGGGTCTCCAATATCCCCAGATCGTGATTCCAGCGCATTTCATTGATCATGCGGGTTGCATGCACAATGACACCGCGAATCGTCGCCCCGGCCAGGGTAAAGTTATGTAAGCGGTCCCGCCGGCTGGCGATCAACTGCTCTTTAAGGGTATTGCCGTAAAGCTTTCTCTTCTTCATTAAGCGCCACGAGGAATTTTATGTTTTTTTGTAACTACTCAGAGCACTTCATCTTCGGCCCTTCAGGCCTTTCCATATAGCGATGCTATTATGAAAAGACCTGAATGACCGAACCTAAAGCACTCTGAGCAGTTACAGTTCGTGATACAATCGTTACAGTTCGTGCTTTTTTTGTGTTTTTTGCCATTACGCTGAGTAGTTACGTTTTTTTCACTGGCCGCGCACGACCAAACAGTCGGCCCAGGGACTCAGCCCCGCGCATGGCATTTGACACCCGGCCTGCTCTTTTTAAGATAGCTGGCAGCCGACGATGAGTGGATGCCACAGAACACCGCCAGGAGTGCAAGCGCTAAGGTGAGAATGTTGAATACTTAACCAGACCTATTAGATTTTTGCCCTTGATCACATAAAGAGCAGCAGGCTCAAGGCCATCACCACCATGCCCACCACCATGCCATAAATGGAGAGGTGGTGCTCCCCGTATTTTTGGGCCGCAGGCAGCAATTCATCCAGGGAGATGAATACCATGATGCCCGCCACCATGGCAAAGAGCAGGCCGAACACGATGTCATTGAAAAAACGATAGAGCACGAGATACCCGATGAGCGCGCCAAGGGGTTCGGAAACTCCAGAGAGAAAGGAGTAGTAGAAAGCCTTCTTCTTGCTGCCGGTGGCATAGTAAATCGGCACGGAGACTGAGATGCCTTCGGGAATATTGTGGATGGCGATGGCAATGGCGATGGAAACCCCTAATGACGGATCGGACAACGCCGCCGCAAAGGTGGCCAACCCTTCGGGAAAGTTATGGATTCCAATGGCCAAGGCGGTAAAAAGACCCATACGCAATAGTTTGGGATCTCGGCCGTTAGCAGCCCCTGAGGCCATCTCCTCGACCCCCCTGATCTCATGGGGATTTTCATGGGAGGGCACCAACTTATCGATGATGGCGATCAAGAAGATGCCGCTGAAAAAGGCGGCCACCGTCATCCATGCCCCTTGCACGGCTCCCAGGGCCTCTGATAGCGCATCTTTAGCCTTAAAAAAAATTTCGATGAATGAGACATAGAGCATCACTCCAGCGGAAAAACCGAGTGCCGCCGATAGAAATTTAGTATTCGTCTGTTTTGCAAAAAAAGCTAACGCACTGCCGATGCCCGTCGCCAGACCGGCGAAAAGCGTCAAACCAAACGCGATCATTACATTTTCATTCATGTCGCAAACCCTTAGCTCCCGTTGAGATTAAAACCATAATCGAGCCGGGGTATACATAGCGCAAAAACCAGGGAGCGGTCAATTCCATCGGAGGAGAAGCTTGCCTTCATTTCCAGGATTTGTTAAATAAACCCCCTGGTTTTGTGGCCACGGACGCGCCAAACCCTTTGCGGTAGCGTTCGTAATGGGAAAGGAAGAGCTATGGATTTCTATGAATTTGTGCGCGGTCCCATGGCATGGATTACCTTTGGCGTATGCATCGGGGCTTCGATCCTGCGTGCCGTAATCTTGCTGGGTCGTGGGCGGCGCACCCATCGCTTGCACCCGGCCAATAGTATTTGCGGCGGTCTTAAATCTATTCTTCGAGGCCTTTTGCCATTTGGATTGCGGGCCATGCGGCAACAGCCCCTCTTCAGTCTGGTCACCTTCGTGTTTCACCTCTGCGTCTTGCTGACCCCGCTATTTTTGCTGGCCCACATCGTGCTGTGGTACGAATCTTGGCAAATCCAATGGATCAGTCTGCCGGACCGACTGGCGGATATCATGACGGGCGTGGTCATTGCCGGTACGATCTTCTTCGCCGTCCGTCGCTTCAGACGCATGGAGGTCCGCAGTTTGACAGGTATCTCCGATTGGATGCCGCTGATAGTGATCAACACCGTCTTCTTGACCGGCATGGCGGCCTCTCACCATTGGGGTCCCTATCGCCCTTTATTGATCACGCATATTCTCCTGGGCGAAGTATTTCTCTTGATGATCCCCTTTACTAAGATGTTTCACATGCTGCTGTTTTTCTTCACGCGCGGATACTTGGGTGCCGAATATGAGATCGTCATGGATGGCGAAGGTATTTAGACGCTCAACGATTATATAATGCTTTGCGGGAACCGGATAATGGATAAAGCCTATCGATCCGTAGTTTTCTTTTTTGTCCTCTTTTTGGGAGGGGCGGTACTCTTTTCTCCGGTAGCGGCCCAGGAAGATCTCTACCGCATCGCCTATGCGGATATCTTCGGCGAACTACGCCGCCCGGCCATCAAATTTGCCCATGAAACCCACGTAATCGCCTTGGATGAACAAGGTTGCGGTGCCTGTCATCATGCGCCCGATGCCGATACGGGCCTCCTAGTCTACGTTGAAGACGAAGAGGTCGCCTGCGCCGAGTGCCACGGCCTTAAACAACAAGAGACCACGCCGGCGCTGAGAGAAGCCTTTCACGGCAGTTGCAACCCGTGCCATAGACGGATGATCAGGAGCATAAAAAACTTCAAGGGCCCCACCACCTGCGGTGAGTGTCACACCCCTGAAGAGTGATAAAATATGGTAACTACTCAGCGTGATGGCAAAAAGCACAAAAAAGCACGAACTGCAACAATTC
>CAZGPF010000099.1:0-5814 GCA_964527275.1 uncultured Desulfosarcinaceae bacterium | reverse complement strand
CTCTGAGTAGTTACATATTTTTTTATACTACGACGGCTGGAGTCATACCGTCAATGGCGGAATTTCTGATTTAGTTGTCAGAAAAATTCTTACACGGCTGATGAGAGGATCAAAGTTCTATCAATCCATTCTGGGTGGCGAAACGGGAGAGCTCGGCGTTGTTGCGCAGATTGAGCTTTTTCAACAGGCGAAAACGGTAGGTATCGACGGTTTTGATACTGATGTTGTAGGCGGCGGCAATTTCCCGGTTGGTGTGGCCAAGGGCTAGACGCCGCAAGACCTGAAGCTCCCGGTTGGAGAGGCTGTCCAACGGAGTCTGGTTGCCCTTTGCTACCCGCAGAGCGATAGCCTCGGCGGCATCTTCGGTGAGGTAGCGCGCCCCTTTGTGGACCTTGCGAATGGCGTGTACCAGATGCTCGGGCGCGGATTGCTTGGTAACATATCCCATGGCGCCGGCCTCGATGGCCCGCGTTACGTATTGATTCTCCGTATGCATGGTGAGGACGATGATAGGCAGCTCGGGCTGTTGATGGCGAATCTGGCTGAGCACTTCCAAGCCGTCGATCTCCGGCATAGAGAGGTCTATGACCGCCACGTCGGGCCGCGCTTCGCGGATCTGCTGGATCGCCTCGCGGCCATCGGCGGCCTCGGCCACCACCTCCATGTCTCGGCTCTCTTCCACCAGGCGGCGCAGGCCGGCGAGCACGATGCTGTGGTCGTCCGCCAGCAAGACTCTTATCACTTGATCCCCTCCTTAATTTTATAGTGAGACTGAAGGGTCGCGCCGACCCGGATCTCACTTTTTTTGAGCGTGCGGCCGGCCATCGAGCCGAGCTCGTAAGCAGACCCGCGTACCCTGACCGGGTTTGGAATCGACGGTCAGGGACCCTCCGGCAAGGGCCGCCCGCTCACGCATGCCGGCCAGCCCCAATCCAGCGGACTCTTCGACGGATGAGGCCGCAAAGCCGCAGCCGTCATCACTGACCGCAAGTACGAGATGGCCGGCCTCTAGCAGTAGATCGACCTCCACGACTGTGGCCCGGGCGTGTCGGGCAGAGTTAGTCAAGGCCTCCTGGGCGATGCGATAGGCGGCCGTTGCCAGGGTGTCATCAATCGCCGGGATGGGTTTGTGGTTGAAGATACACGCTATGAGAAAGCGGCGTTCGAATTCGCTTGTGTACCACTCCAGGGCATCCACCAGGCCGAGGTCATCCAGCACACCGGGACGTAGCCGGATGGCCAGGCCGCGGACATCCTCGATAGTGGTGTCGATCAGGGAGCACATATCGGCGGCCCGCGAAGCGCCCTGCAGGCCGGCCTCGTCGAGATGCTCCTGAAGCCAGACGGCATCCATGCGCAGGGCCGTCAGCACCTGACCCAACTCGTCATGCAGCTCACGGGCTATGGCCGTGCGCTCCTTTTCCTGACCGGCCATGATGCTTCCCGAAAGCCGCCGCAACTGCTCCTGAGCCTTTTTTACCGCAGTGATATCCGAGGCGATGCCGCACACGCCGCGAATCTTGCCAGACTCCTCATAGATGGGAAACTTGACCGACAAGTAGGTATGCAGACCGTCTGTCTGGGGGATCTGCTCTTCCACATGCAGAGAGTGACCCTCGGTGAGCACCCTTTGGTCGTTGGAGTGAAACTGACGCGCAACCTTGGCAGGCAGCAGGTCAAAGTCGGTACGGCCACGGACATCCTTGCCGCGGATTGCGAACAGCTCTTCAAAGCGCGAGTTGACCATCAAATACCGGCTCTGAGGGTCCTTGATATAGATCACCGCCGGCGTGTACTTTAAAATCCCGCTGATCTCGCTGGTGCGCCTGGCCACCTGGATCTCCAGCTCCCTAGAGTACCGGCTCAAGGCCTCTTTGGCAATGCGCAGATCTTTCTCGGCCTGCTTGCGATCTGTCACATCCATGGAGACGGCCAGGGAGCGCTGGATGGTGCCGTCGGGATGGCGCTCGACGATACCCGACAGCAGGACATCGAAGACCTGGCCCCCCTTCTTGACGAACTGATAGGAGACGTCCTTGCAGAAACCGGTATCGAAAAAAATGGGAAAAATCTCCTTTTGAGCATAGTCGCGAGAAGCGGGCGTAAAAAAGTCAGTGAGGGAGCGGCCAATGACCTCTTCGCGGGTGTAGCCCATAATATCCACCCAATAGTCGCTGACGCTTAGCAGGCGGCCAGCGGTGTCGATGGAATGGAGCATTGCCGGTGTGTGGTGGTAGAGCGAACGGTAGCGCGATTCGCTGCGGCGCAGGGCCTGCTCGGCATTGCGCCGACGGTGGATTTCACGGCTGGCCTTGCGGTAAAGAATCAGCACGGCGATACAGATCATGACGCACAGCAGCAAGACCACCGGTCCCACGATGCGCATGAGGGGGGCCGCAACCGCTTCGGATATGCGTCCTATGGTGCGCAGATGAACGACGCGCCAGCCGGCAAAGATGTCTACGTCGGCCTGGTGCATCAAGTATTTAACACCCTTGGCGTCCTCCACATGGGACGGGCCGATCCGCGACAGCCCCACCCAGTCCCACGGCCCGGCGCCGAATTGCCGCTCGCGCGCAAGCTCATCGATCCGGTCCGGGCTCAGTTGCCAGATTGTGCCAAACAGCCAGTCAGATCTGTTGGAGATAAATACCAGCCCGCGGGGGTCGGTCACCAGCACAATATCCTCTTCAGGCAGGCCCAGCTCCTTTTCGATCTTCTCGATGGACGATTTGATCACGGCGATGCCGATAGGGGCGGCATCCGGATCATCGTATACCGGATAGCCGTGGTATACGCCGCGCTTTTTAGAAGTCGTTCCCAAGGCAAGGTAGGCCCCGGCCAGGCCGCCAATGGCTTGCTGATAATAGGGCCGGAAGGCGAAATTACGGCCCACGAAACTATCGGCATCTTTACGGTTGCTGGATGCGATGGTGTACCCGCGACGATCCATCAGATAGCAGACGTCGGCATCCAGCGTGGATTTAAAACGGTCCAGAACCACATTGGCCGCGTAGAGTGCATCGGATTCAGGGCGCAGCAACGCGCTTTGCAACGCGGGCATGCTGGCAAGTGTAGAGACCGTTTTCTGATGTTCGGTGAGAAAGGAGTTGAGACTCTTTTGAATCAGTTGGGTACTGGCCACCGCCTGGCGTTCGGCATCCTTGAAGGCGGCCTGGCGCAAAGCCGAGTAGTATAGCACGCCGCCGGCGGAGGCCGACAGGAAGGCCAGCAAAGAGAGCACCATCAAGATATGACGCAGACCCATTTGCTATATATCCAGCTTGAAGAACTGCGCAGGCTCGGTAATGGCCCCTGGTTTGGGGGTGAACTCGGTGGGCACGGACCCCTCTTTGAAGCATTCGAAGATGGTCTTGCGCGACTCGGGAATAGGCAACAGCCCAGTCTCGGCATCGATTTTGGCAAAAACCACGCCTCCAGGCACCTGGAATACCCGCACCGGCTCGTTTTTCAAAATACGCTGCATAAACCCCAGCCATATGGGACTGGCGGCCTTAGACCCGGTTTCGCCGGGTCCCAGGGGACGTTCCTGATCGAATCCCACCCACACGCCGGTGATGTAACGCGGGGTGTATCCCACGAACCAGGCGTCATAAAGATTGTTGGAGGTTCCGGTTTTGCCGGCCACCGACCGCTTCAGGGCGCTTACCCGCTTACCGGTTCCAAATTTGACCACCCCCTCTAACAGGCTGGTCATGATATAGGCCGTGCTCTTTTCGATCACCTTTTTACGCACGGGATTCATCTCTTCGAGGATATTACCGAAGCGGTCTTCGATCTTGGTTATAAAGGCCGGCCGCACCAGGTACCCCTGGTTGGCAAATACCGAGTAGGCCTGAACGATCTCCAGCAGTGATACGCCTGAAGAACCCAGAGCGATGGAGAGGTCGCGGCTCAATTCGGATTCCACGCCTAGTTTGCCGGCATAGTCGATGACATAATCGATGCCCACGTCTTGCAGGATCTTGATGGTGATGACGTTGCGCGATTTGGCCAGGGCTTCGCGCAGCAGGGTGGGGCCGTAAAATTTCTTGCCGTAATTCTTGGGTTTCCAGATAAAATCGTGTTCCACATCTTTAAAGACGATGGGCGAATCTATGATCACCGAGGCCGGAGTATAGCCCTTGTCCAGGGCCGCCGCATAGATGATGGGCTTAAAAGCCGAACCGGGCTGCCGGCGGGATTGGACGGCGCGGTTGAACTGGCTGTGCATGAAATCGCGGCCGCCCACCATGGTCTTGACCATGCCGGTGCCGGCCTCGATACAGACCAGAGCCGCCTGGACCTCGGGCACCTGGTCAAGGTCCAACGGCCAGATGTTGGTGTCGGCCGTCTTCTTCTTGACCTTCACGAGGATCACGTCTCCCTCGGTCAGGACGTGTCCCGATTTGCGCGCCCACCGCAAATCGTGGATGGAGATCACACCGCGATGGTTGCCCATGCGCACCGTCACCTGATCGGCTTTGGCATTTACCCCGATGACCACACCTTCGACGCTGGTGTTGACTTCCAAAGGCTTGAGGGCCTGCTGTTGCTCCACCTCCTCTGAAAAGGCCTCGATCTGATCGGCTTCCAGATGCTTCAACGGACCGCGATAGCCCTGGCGACGATCCAGGGACAACAACCCGGCCTGAATTTCGGCGCGCGCGGCCTTCTGCATCTCCACGCTCACCGCCGCATAGATCTTCAAGCCCTCGGTATAGAGCGCCTTCTGGCCATAGGTTTTCTCCACATAACGACGGATATCCTCGGTATAGACCGGCACCTTTTCAAGGTACCAGTTACGGCGGGGCTGGATATCCAACTGCATATTGATGGCCTCGTTAGCCTCCTCCCTGGTGATATAGCCATCCTCCACCATGCGGTTGAGCACATAGACCTGACGCTGCTTGGCCTCCTTGGGATAGTGGTAAGGCGAATAGTAGCTGGGGGCCCGGGGCAGCCCGGCGAGCATGGCTGCCTGGGCAAGGTTCAGATCGTCCACCGATTTGGCAAAGTAGTTTTCCGAGGCCGCCTGCACGCCATAGGCGCCGTGGCCCAGGTAGATCTGGTTCAAATAGAGGTAGAGGATCTCTTGCTTGCTGAAGCCCTTATCGATGCGATAGGCCAGGATGGCCTCCTTGATTTTGCGTTCGTAGCTTCTCTCGGGGGTCAGAAGAAAACTCTTGGTCACCTGCTGTGTGATGGTGGAACCGCCCTGGACGATGGCACCGGCCTTCAGATTTTTAAAAAATGCCCTTATGATGCTGGAAAAATCGATGCCCCGGTGTTTGTAAAAACGCGCATCCTCAGCGGCTATGAAGGCCTGCTGAAGGTGTTCGGGGATACGATCCAGCGCCACCACGATACGGCGCTGCTTGTAAAACTCGGCTATTTTCTGGTTATCCTCCGATACAACCGTGGTAACCACCGAGGGGTTGTAATCATTCAGGGAGCTTATGGTAGGCAGATCTGCGCTCAGGTAGAGGAAGCCTCCCAGGGCGACGACCGCGCCCAGGGATATCAGCAGCAGCACCATCCACAGGAACCATTTGCCAACCTTGCCCCAAAGGCCGCCGCGCTCTTTTGGCACCCTTTTTTTAACTATCCGGGAGGTTGATATCGATTTGGCCATTTTTACACGCGCCCTTCCAATCCAATTGAACCCTTAACACCGTCGGCAAGCTCAAACAGCCTACCAACTACCAAAAAAGAGTTGGCGCGGCAACGCTTAAAGGGCCTTTTCCATATTTCGTTTGACTGTAACTACTCAGAGCACTTCATCTTCGGCCCTTCAGGCCTTTCCATATAGCG
>CAZGPF010000098.1:0-5817 GCA_964527275.1 uncultured Desulfosarcinaceae bacterium | reverse complement strand
CCCAATGCTTGAATGCGTTCGCGCAGCTGATCCGAGAGGGACCACCTCTTGTCGCGGCGGGCCTGGACGCGGGCATCAACCAGGGCCTGTACCTCGTCGGGCAGGCTCTGAGAACCGACCAGGGCGGAGAGGTCAAGACCCAGCACCTGGTCGAAATCATACACAGTCGCCAGCTTGTCTCCTGGATCGAGATCGGACTTCAACAGCGCCTGCACCACCGCCAGGGCCTGGGGCATGTTGAGGTCGTTGTTGATGGCGGCCTTGAATTTTTGCCGGAATCGATCATCGATGTTGGCGGGTACGCCGGCGTCGGTCAGCGCGCGCACCTGGTTGTTTAGATGGTGCAGCCCGTTTTTCGCGGCCTTTACCGCATCTTGGCTATACTCCATGGGCTTGCGGTAATGGGATTGAAAGGCGGCGAAACGGTAGACCAGTGGATTGATCCGCCTTTGCACGAAACTGGCCTCCAGGGTTAGAAAGTTACCCTCACTCTTGGCCATCTTCTTGCCGCCGCTGATGATCAGAAAGGCCCCGTGCATCCAGACGTTGAAAAAGCGCTTGCCGGTGGCGGCCTCGGATTGGGCGATCTCATTTGTGTGGTGTACATCGATATGATCAGAGCCGCCGCAGTGAATGTCCGTGCGAGCCCCCAGAAATTTCATGCTCATGGCGGAACATTCGATGTGCCAGCCGGGAAACCCCACTCCCCAGGGCGATTGCCACTCCATTTGGCGCTTTACCCCGGCGGGCGAAAATTTCCACAGGGCAAAGTCGGTCAAACTCCTCTTTTCGGGGTTCTTCTCTACACGGGCGCCCTCTTGCAGGGCCGTAAGGTTCTGGTGTGATAACTTGGCGTAGTCTTTGACCTTGGAGGTGTCAAAATAGATGCCGTCACTGGTGCGGTAGGCGTAGCCCTTATGCTCCAGCTTGCGGATCAGTCCGATCTGCTCACCAATGGTCTCCGTGGCCTTGCACCATAGAGTCGGTTCCAGGATATTGAGCCGTCTGAGGTCTTCTTTAAACGCGGCCGCATAATATTCGGCAATCGCCCAGGCACTCTTGCCCTCCCGCCGGGCTCCTTTTTCCAGCTTGTCCTCACCCATATCGCGGTCGCCGGTCAGGTGGCCGACATCGGTTATGTTCATCACGTGTTTGACCCTATAGCCATTGTAGATCAGGACGCGTTTGAGGATATCTTCGAAAAGATAGGTGCGCAGGTTGCCGATGTGGGCATGGTTGTAGACCGTCGGCCCGCATGTGTAGAGCCCTACATGGGGAGGTTGAATGGGCTCAAAGCGCTCTTTGGCGCGGGTCAGGGTATTGTATAATCTCAGATCCATAGCTTAGCTTTTATACTCTGGAAATCTTGTCTTAAAGTTGCAAATCGTCGGGGATGCCCCTTATGCCTAAACCGCCGGATCGATGTCAAACCAATCCGCGCCCCGGTCCCAGGATGCCCATAGACGGCCTCTGGGTGACGCGGCCCTGCTAGCGTCAAGCATAATGAACGGCGTAACGCAGCACGAGGCTGTCGCTGTCGATGCGTTGAACATCGAGCAGTTTCAGATCGAGGTCCACCGACTGGGACAACATGGTCAGCCCTTGGCCGAAGAGCTTGGGGGAGACGGTCAGCAGCAGCTCGTCGATGAGGCCGGCTCGTAAAAACAGTGAATTGACGATGCTGCCGCCGGCCAATACAGCCTGCTCATACCTTCGGCGGGCCAACTCCTCGACCAGCTCTTCAACGGGCCCTGAATAGATCAGCAGGTTCTCCTGGGGCTCAAAGCGCTGCGGTTGACGTGTCAGCACCACATTCAGCCTTCCGGGTAGCGGCTTGCCGATGGTTTGGTAAGTTCGCGATCCCATGATCACCACGCCGGAGTCCTGACTGACTTGCTTGAACATGCGTTTGTCCGCAGAGCAGGTCCAATCGGAAAAATGGTTGCGATCTCTCGCTATGATTCCGTCCGCCGTGGTGGCCATCATCATTATCAATTTCATATTCGCTCCTGGGTTGCGTTTCGGTTCTACCTGCCGCCTGAACTAAAACCCCCTCCCCTGTGCGTTCAATCTGGATTGCATTATGTCGCATATCGGCCAGGGCAAACATAGAGCGCCCCTGGCGTCTGGTCTATTCATACTTGCTGGTCATACTTGCTGGTCATACTTGCTGGCACTGCCCGCAGACGTGGCTGCCTCGCTGGGCCACTATGATGCGTTGGATCGCCTGTCCGCATCGCGGGCATGGACTTCCGGTTTGCTGAAACACCTTTAGACGCCATTGATTGCCACCGCCCTTTTTATCGGGCGTGACAAAATTTCCTCGCCCGCTGCCCAGAGAAGTGCCGGAGTTACGAATCCCCTGGCGCAACACCCGTCGGATGCTGCGATGCAGCGCCTTAATCTCGGACCAATTGAGAGTGTTGGCCCGGCGCTGGGGATGGATCGACGCCGCCCACAAGGCCTCATCCACATAGATATTGCCCAACCCCGCCAGGAAAGACTGGTCGATCAGCAGGGGTTTAATTTGTCGCCGGCGGCGGCCCAATTGCCGCGCCAGGAAGCGAGCGCTAAAAGCCGCCGCGAGCGGTTCGGGTCCCAACCTTCCCATAATCATTTCCGGTGTGGGGGTGAGGAAGAGGCGTCCGAATTTGCGTGTGTCCTGGAACATCAGACGCCGACCATCGTCCAGTTCTAAAATAACACGCACATGCTTTGTCCGTCTGCCGGCGCTGGATGTCAATTGAAGCCGGCCGGTCATGCGCAAATGGATCAACAGGTATTGGTCGTGATCCAGCACAAAAACGATATATTTTGCCCTGCGGTTAATAGCCAGCACGGTCCGCCCCCTGATCTGGCGGCAAAACTCACGCGCCGACGATAAGGCGATGGTTTTGGCCCAATAGACTTTGGCGGCGCTGATACGTCGCCCCACCAGCCCCGCCCCTGCAAGATGATCGACTACCGTCTGAACTTCGGGCAATTCAGGCACTTGAATATCTCATTTTCCTAAGGCCTGTAGAGCAGATTCATTACCAGGCCGCTGATGACTTTGGGAAAAAAATAGGTCGATTTTCGTGGCATAATCAAACCCTTTTGCGACACTCGTTGCACCTGCTCTATTTTGGTGGGATTGAGAATAAAGGCCATATCGGCGGCGCAATCGTGAACCGCAGCCACGGCATCACGCGACTTTGTGGCGTATCGGATTTTGGAGGCGTCATCCCTGCGCGCCTGGTCAAATTCGAGCAACTCCATCATCACAAGACGCGTCAGCACCGACACATCCAGTGCTCGCAAAGGCGCGGCCATCTCCTCGCCAAACAGATCATCCATCACGCCGTTTTTCAATACCAGAACATACAGGGCCGGATGGTTTTGCATGCACAGCCCGATGGCATTTCCGTCAACCTGCCTGGCCAAGGCCTCATCTAATTGGGTCAGAGCGCTCTCAACCCCGGTCCGGGTTGAAAACGACTGGATGTCAAAATAGGCCTCCGCCCTGGGAAGCAGGGTTGCCATTTGCGCTGCAGAGACATCCTTGAGAAGTCGATGCGCCGGTAAAATGATCATCCCCGGATCTTTGAGGCTGCAAAGACTCATCATGACAAAATTGGCCGGATGGTTTGAGTCGAACCGATCGTCATGGGCCCTGATCCATTGACGGTAGTTCAAAGCGGTCTCGTAGCGATGATGACCATCGGCGATATAGATCCGCTGATCCTCCAGAGCAGATTGAATCTGCCTTCTGGTTTGCTCATCCGTTATGCGCCACAGGCTATGGCGTGATCCCATATCATCAACAAGATCCATTTCCGGCGGCCGGCTTTGCGCCGCATGCTCCAATCTGGCCAGGATGGTGCTGTCGTCCGCATAGAGTCCGAAAATGGGACTGAAGTTGGCGTGACAGGCCTGCATCAAGCCCAGACGTTCGCTTCTAACCTTGGAAAAGGTACGCTCATGGGGCAGCACGATCCCCTTCTCGAACGGTTCGAGACGCACACAACCGATCAATCCCAAACGGGATATGATCTCCTGGTCCAAACGAAAGGTGACCCGGGTAAGATAGTATGCGGGCGCAGCATCCCTTGTCAGAATATTTCTATCAAGCCATTGACGGAAAAAAATTGCCGCGCGCAGATGAATATCAGATTGATCCTGATCTTCCGAACGGGATCTGCCTAAAATCAGGCGAATTACATTATTGGGATGCCGCTGATAAAGACCGTTCCGATCCTTAACGGAGATCACATCGAAGGGCGGCGCCGTCACATCGGCCATATCCTCGATCATCTCTGGATTGTAAAGAACGCCATTGAAAGGGATAACTTCAGCCATTCGGATCTCCTCGGGTAACTATATCGACCATGGTCGGGAGCGATCACCCCCGCGCGAAGCTTGCAAGAGCCGCCCAGACCCGGCACCCGCAGTTTTGCCGTCAGTCGGCCGCATAATCGTTCTGTGCAGATAGAGTGCGCCAATAACAGTATTCCCAAGGCAAGTCAAATATCCGGGGACCCGATTACGCAAAACAGACGGTCTCAATTTACCTTGACATCTGAAAGCGCCGCACTTAATGAAAAAAACAAACGAGTCACGGATAAACAGCAATAAGGAAGAGTCAAATGTTACGAGTAGGCATTGTAGGCTGGCGGGGAATGGTCGGATCGGTATTGATGGAGCGCATGCTGGCTGAAGACGATTTTCAAGGCCTGCAGCCATATTTTTTCTCTACCTCCCAAAGCGGTACAGAGGCCCCCGACATCGGCCGGGATGTGCCCCTGGTAGAGGATGCCAACGATATCGACCGCCTGTCCGAAATGGAGATCATCCTCTCATGCCAGGGAGGCGGCTACACCAGCCAATACCACCCCGACCTTCGTAAACGAGGCTGGCAAGGGTACTGGATCGACGCGGCCTCGACGCTGCGCATGCAAAAGCAGAGCATCATCATTCTCGATCCGGTCAATCGCCACTTGATCGATCAAGCCCTGGCCGACGGTATCAAGGACTACATCGGCGGCAATTGTACCGTCTCATTGATGCTGATGGCCATCGGCGGCCTGTTTGAAAACAACCTGATAGAGTGGATGACATCCATGACCTATCAAGCGGCAGGGGGAGGCGGCGCCAAGACCATGCGCGAACTGGTCGCCCAGATGCGAGCCGTTGGGCAAGACGTTGACGCGGTGCTTTCAGACCCGCAGGCCACGATCGCGGAGATCGACCGCAATGTCACCGCCACCCTGCGCTCTGACCAGTTCCCGACCGACAACTTCGGAGTACCACTGGCGGCCAGTTTGATTCCCTGGATCGATAGCGCCATGCAAAACGGCCAGACCCGGGAGGAGTGGAAAGGGTATGCCGAGACCAACAAGATCCTCGGCCGCGCCAACAACCCCATTCCCGTTGACGGCCAATGCGTGCGTATCGGTTCCATGCGCTGCCACTGTCAGGCCTTCACCATCAAGTTAAACCGCGAGGTGCCGCTGGACGAAATAGCCTCCATGATCGCGTCCCATAATCGCTGGGTCTATGTGGTACCCAATGAGAAAGAGGCCACGCTAAGAGAACTATCACCGGCCAACATATCGGGAAGATTGGAAATTCCCGTCGGCAGGATTCGAAAAATGAATCTAGGATCGAAGTTTCTAACCGCCTTCACCGTTGGAGATCAGCTGCTATGGGGTGCCGCCGAACCCTTGCGGCGCATGCTGAAAATCGTGATGCAACATATAAGCTAGATTGGATTTTGACACTTGCAAGGGATTATGATTAATGGGGGCGTACTTTAAAAATGTGCTTTTAGATACAACG
>CAZGPF010000097.1:0-5942 GCA_964527275.1 uncultured Desulfosarcinaceae bacterium | reverse complement strand
TATGCAAGGCGTCCGGGCAAAGCAGATGTACTTTGGTACCTCAAAGGCCCGGCAACGAAGCAGATGCGGTGCCCTGTGAACGCTTACACTAATTTAGGAGATATGCATCCCAATGGTCAAAAAAAGACTCAAAGAGCATCGCGTTGATCGTGACTGGTGCAAAGGTTGTGGTATTTGCGTTGAGTTTTGTCCGCGCAATGTGCTGGAACTAGATAGACAAGAGCGAGCCGTGGCCGCACGAATCGAGCGCTGTATCGCTTGCCGCATGTGCGAGTTGCGCTGCCCCGATCTGGCGGTGGAAGTGAAAGTCGAAGATACTGAGAAAAGAGGCCCAGAATAATATGCAATCAAGCGTAAAGTTCGTGCAAGGCAATCAAGCCTGTGTCCTGGCGGCCCTCTATGCGGGTCTCGATTTTTATGCCGGCTATCCTATCACCCCTTCCACCGAAATCGCGGAAATGCTCTCCTCGCGGCTGCCTGAAACGGGAGGCAAGTTTATCCAGATGGAAGATGAGATTGCCTCCATCTGCGCCATCATAGGTGCCTCAGTGACCGGGCACAAGGCGATGACCGCCACCAGCGGTCCGGGTTTTTCCCTCATGCAGGAAGGTCTTGGTTATGCCATCATGGCGGAGATTCCCTGCGTGATTGTGAATGTCCAGCGCGGCGGCCCATCGACTGGCATCCCCACCCACGTCGGCCAGGGCGATATCAACCAGGCACGCTGGGGCACCCATGGCGACCATGCCATCGTTGCGCTCACCGCGTCCAATCATCAGGATCTATTTAGAGTAACCGTGGAAGCATTCAATATCGCCGAGACCTATCGCACCCCGGTCATCCTGCTCTTCGATGAGGTCGTTGGCCACATGCGTGAAAAACTGGTGGTTCCCGAGCCCGGTGAAATTCCGCTGAAGGATCGCCTGCGCACCGATGTCAAAGCGGGTATTGACTATCATCCCTACCTGCCCCGGGAAGACGGCCGCCTGCCCATGAGCGATTTCGGCGGCGTGCATCGCTACAATGTCACCGGCCTCTATCATGATATGTGGGGCTTTCCGTCGGACAAGCCGGATGTGGTCCATGGACTCCTGCGTCACCTGGTGGATAAGATCCAAAACAATGCCCAGCAGATGGCGCGCTTCAATAAATTTTTTCTCGACGATGCGGAGTATGTGCTGATCTCGTACGGCGCTTCGGCCCGTTCCGCGCTGCATGCGGTTAAGCATCTGCGTAAAAGGGGAGAGCACATCGGCCTGCTGGAATTGCAGACGCTCTGGCCCTTTCCTCGGGATGTTGTTCGGCAGTACACCTGCGATGCCAAATTCATCGGCGTTGTGGAGATGAATATGGGCCAGCTGACCGAGGCCGTGAAGCTTGCGGTCGACCACAAGGATAGCGTGTTTCTGATAAACCGCATCGATGGCGAACTGATTACCGCTCCCGACATCAAAAACACCCTGCGGATAATCATGGGAAGGGGGATGTAACAGATGGCCATGAAAGACTATCTTCGCGAACGCTTCTTACCCCACATGTGGTGCCCCGGGTGCGGGCACGGCACCGTTCTCAACGGCTTGATCCGAGGTATTGAAAGCCTGGGCATAAGTCGCAACGAGATCGCCATGGTTTCGGGCATCGGCTGTTCATCAAGGATATCCGGCTACGTGGATTTCCACAGCATGCACACGCTGCATGGCCGGGCGCTGGCATTTGCCACGGGCATCAAGTTGAGCAAGCCTGAGTTGAACGTCATCGTCCCCATGGGAGATGGCGATGCGCTCTCCATTGGCGGCAATCACTTTATCCATGCGGCCCGCAGGAATATCAATATCACTGCCATCGTAATGAACAACCGGATCTACGGCATGACCGGCGGTCAGTTTTCTCCACTTTCCGGTAAGGGGATATTGGCGACCACGTCACCCCATACCAACATCGACCAGGCCTTTGACGTGATGGAACTAGCAAAAGCCGCCGGGGCGAGTTTCGTGGCCCGCACCACCACCTATCATGTGCGGCAGATAGCCGACTTGATCAAGCAGGCCATCGTGCATGAAGGTTTTTCGGTCGTGGAGGTGATGAGTCAGTGCCCGACCTATTTCGGACGCAAGAACCGCCTTGGCAGCGCCGCGGATATGATGCGCTGGTTCAAGGAGCATACAGCACCCGTGGGTTCAAAAAAACTGGAGCAAAATCCCGGACTGCTTGAACGCGGCATCATGCTCCAAAAAAAGCAGCCGGAGTATTGCCGAGAGTATGCAAAGATAATCCAGCGGGCTCAGGGTGGTTAGTGCCAGGTATTTAATTAAGCGCGGTTAGTGGCGCTAAGAGAGGTTGGTCCAAGGCTATGGAGAGATATCGACTTGTATTTTCGGGTTCTGGGGGCCAAGGCGTCATTACGGCGGCCATTATCATGGCGCAATCCGCAGTGGTGCATGAGAACCTCAATGCGGTTCAGTCACAATCGTATGGCGCGGCCGCCAGAGGCGGCTCAACCCGCTCGGATGTGATCATATCCAATGATAGTATCGATTTTCCCAAGGTCATCCAACCCAACGGCCTCATCTGCCTCACCCAGACCGCCTACGATAAATTCCATCATATCGTGCGTCCCGGTGGGTTGCTGATCACCGATACGCGCTGGGTGGATACATCCCACAAGGCCGACGCCATTCAGGTGGAGCTGCCTTTGTATGAAACCGTTATGGAGAAGATAGGCAAACCGATCGTGTTCAATATTTGCATGCTGGGCGCGGTGATCGCGCTAACCCGTTTAGTCAAACCCCAATCGATCGTGGCCACGCTCACGAAACGCATCCCCGGCAGCTTTCTGAAGATGAACAATCAGGCTCTTGAATTGGGTATGGAACTCGCCGCGCCGTTTATCTCCGATGTCAATTAACCCGTAGCAGTGAGTTTATCGGCGACCTCCTGGTAGGCGCGGGTCACGGGCGAATCGGCATGTTTCTCCCGATAGGCGATGCCCGCGTCCGTGCAGGCGACTATTTGAAGGTCGAAGGGGATGCGGCCGAGAAAGTCGACACCCATCTGCCTGGCCGTGCGTTCGCCGCCGCCGCTGCCGAACAGATTGATCGCGCAATCGCAATGGGGGCAAGCCAGGCCGCTCATATTCTCGACCACACCAAATACCGGCATCTTGACGGTTTTACAAAAGTTGATCGATTTGCGCACGTCCGCCAGAGAGACTTCCTGGGGTGTGGTGACAATGATGGCTTGGGCATCAACAATGATTTGCGCGATGGTTAAGGGTTCATCGCCGGTACCCGGAGGCGCATCAATCAACAGGAAATCAAGATCGCCCCAGGCCACCTGACCGATGAATTGCTGGATCACCGAATACTTCAGAGGACCGCGCCAGATAATGGCCCCGTCATCACCGCTGGTCAGCGATTCCACCGAAACCGCGCTTAGATTCGGATTATAGTGCTGGGGAACCAGCCGCTGGGCCGCGTCCAGATCAAGGATGCCTTCCAGGCCGAGCATACGCGGGATGTCGGGACCATGCAGATCCACATCCATCAGCCCCACCTTGAAGCCTTGGGATGCCAGCGCCAAGCTCAGGTTTACCGCCGTACTCGATTTGCCCACACCGCCCTTCCCACTCATGACGATGAACTTATGCTTGATCCTCTGCAAGGCCGATTCAACGGCCGCCCCCAGTGCCGCCTTGGGATCGACCTTGCGCCGGGCTTCCCGCATGCTGCTGTGTATCTCTGCCATGGATATTTTTTCCTACTCTTGATTAACTGATCGATCCTAAAAGGTGCCAACAATCAGTTTTTGTCCAGGGTAAATCGTGCTCTCGGACGGCATGCGGTTCATTTTGAACAGTTGGTCAACCTTGAGACCAAATTTCTTGCTGATGCCGAAGGGGGTGTCCCCGGCCTGAACCACGTAGTATTTAAACCCGGCAACCGCAGAAGTCTGCTTCCCTGCGGCGGAAGTCTGCTTCCCTGCGGCGGAAGTCTGCTTCCCTGCGGCGGAAGTTTGCTTCCCCGCAGTGGAAGTTACCGGCGGGCTCTTGGCGGCAGGAAGCTTCTGGCGGGCGTCAAGCTGTTTTTTAAGAGACTTAAAGCGCGTGGTTAAACTATCCATGCGCGACGCAATGGAGGCTTCACTGTGGTCGAAGCGGTCCTTGAAATTTTCGAACGTATCTGTTTGCTCCCCGATTCGGGCAAGCTTCTCGTTGATGGCTTCATAATTGTGGAGCTTCTCTTCCAGCCTCAGCAGGCGCTCCTCGATAGCCGTCAGTTGCCGATTGGGAACCGCATCCGCGCCCCGGTTGCCAAACAACATCAGCAGTGCGGCCACCAGTGAGACGATAGCCACCACCAATAGAAGATAGAGAACCGGTCTCTTGCTCAGTATGGTCGTCCGCCTGGAAGCAGTACGATCCGCCCAGGGCGAATATTGCTCTTCGTCAAAGTACTCTTGCCTGGCATCTTCTTTTTTTGGTACCGCATCTCCAGAATCTTTCCACCTCATTGATTACTCCTCCAGTACATATTGTCACCGGCACACACCGAAAACCATCTGCTTAACGTTTGAAAAGCGCCTGAACCGCCGTCATTCCGACCGTCATCCTTATAAAACAACCACACTCGTAACTACTCAGCGTAATGGCAAAAAGCACAAAAAAGCACGAACTGCAACAATTCTATCTCGAACTGTAACTGCTCAGAGTGCTTTAGGTTCGGTCATTCAGGTCTTTTCATAATAGCATCGCTATATGGAAAGGCCTGAAGGGCCGAAGATGAAGTGCTCTGAGTAGTTACCCACACTCTTGATATCAAGCCCAAACCGATGCATCAACGAGTTGTTTCCCGGCCCCTCATCTAGCCGGAGATCCGTCTCTGGTATCAATGCTTGATGAAGGCGTCGAATGCTGACCAGAATTGGCGTCGATAACTCTCCCGTTCCTGTAAAATCTCATGCAGGGCGCCTTGAATAGTCTCCACCCGATGGTTGGGCAGCCTGGACGTAAACCGGTATGCGGCTTGGTTACAGACCACGTGCTCGCGGCCTGCAAGCACCATTAATACTGGGGTGCTTATTGTCTCAACAAAGTCACGGTTTTGGAGTGCGTCGATAGACTGAAAGGTAGCGGCTAACCATCCGAAATTGATCTTGGTTGCCTTCAGCCGAGGGTTGGCGGCCAGCATGCGGCGAATAGCGTAGAAACGATCCGCGTCGGAGGTCAGCCGATTGAACCGAAACGGCCCTCCATAAGAGTCCGGGACCAAAACCGTAGGCAGGCCCACACTCCCTTTGGCCGCACGGGTCATTAATCCGCTGATGCGGCGGAGGACCATCTCCGACAGAGGACTCAATTTGATTTTGATCATAGGACCGGTCAATATGGCCTTATCGACGCTTGCCGAAAATTTGGCCAGGTAGCGCAGGGCAATATGCCCGCCCATGGAATGGGCCAGAAAAATCAACGGTCTCCCCCGACGCGGCAGGACGATCCGATGCAGCAGCAATTTCAAGTCCGAAATATAGTTCTCATAGCAAGGGACATACCCTTTTTGCGAATTCGGCGGCACGCGCCCGGAAAGCCCTTGACCGCGCCAGTCCAGACTAACCACATCCAAACCACGCGCATTAAGTTCTTCTATGGTGGGCAGGTACTTCTCCATGAACTCAGAATGCCCGCCCAGCAAGACAACCGTGCCATCGGACCGCACAGCGCGAACAGGCCAGATGCCGTATCTCAAAACCAGGCCATCAAATGCCTGGAGTAGACCATAGGGCGAATTATGCATCTCTGGCTCTTGAGGGCCGGGGTTGATGCTAGGCATAGTTTCCACTATATTTGTACCCGTTAAAGGGGGTTGAAGTGCAAAAGAGGTGATACGCTACAGAACTGTAAGCGTTTGCTTAGGTGCCGGATATGCAAGGCGTCCGGGCAAAGCAGA
>CAZGPF010000096.1:0-6046 GCA_964527275.1 uncultured Desulfosarcinaceae bacterium | reverse complement strand
GCTATATGGAAAGGCCTGAAGGGCCGAAGATGAAGTACTCTGAGTAGTTACAAAATAGATTCCGCGACCCCAATCCCAAGGAGATCGACCCATGCTGTTTCCTGACTACCGCCCACGCCGCATGCGGCAAACAAAGGCTTTTCGCCGTATGGTGCGTGAAACCCAATTGAGCGTCAACGACCTGATCCTGCCGTTGTTTGCCATAGACGGCAAGGATGTCATGAATCCCATCGCCTCCATGCCGGGACAGTACCAACTCTCCATCGACCGCCTGGTGCCGGTGGCTAAAAAAGCCTACGATCATGGGATCCCGGCGATTATTCTCTTTGGAATCACCGCAACCAAAAATCCGCTGGCCACCCAGGCATATGCTGCGGACGGAGTAGTGCAGCGGGCCGTTGCCGCCGTAAAGCAGAAGGTGCCCGAACTGGCCGTCATCACCGATGTCTGCCTGTGCGCCTATACCGATCACGGCCATTGCGGCGTGGTGCAGGCCAACCGTGTCGTCAACGATGCCACGCTGGATCTGCTGGCCCGCACGGCCGTGTCGCACGCCAAGGCCGGTGCCGACATGGTGGCGCCCTCGGACATGATGGACGGACGGGTAGCCGAAATTCGCTCGGCCCTCGATGAAGAGAACCTCAGCCATCTGCCCATCATGTCTTATGCGGCCAAATACTGCTCGGCCTACTACGGCCCCTTTCGTGAAGCCGCGCAATCGGCACCCCGGTTCGGCGACCGGCGCACCTATCAGATGGATCCGGCCAATGCCCGGGAAGCCATTCGTGAGGCAACCATGGACGCCGAGGAGGGTGCCGACGTCCTGATGGTCAAGCCGGCCCTGGCCTACCTGGACATCATCTGCCGCCTCGCGGATGAATGCGATCTGCCGGTGGCGGCCTACAACGTCAGCGGCGAGTATGCCATGATCAAGGCCGCACATAAAATGGGTTGGCTGGACGGTCGGCGGGTGATGATGGAGACATTGACGGCCATCAAACGTGCCGGCGCAGATATGATTTTGACCTATTTTGCCCTCGACGCAGCCAAGGAGTTGGGCTATTAATAAAAAGTACCGGGGTTAAATCGAGATCGGATTGCCAGGTTCCATTGGCTTCTCGATTTTTTTAATTCAAAGTAACTACTCAGAGCACTTCATCTTCGGCCCTTCAGGCCTTTCCATATAGCGATGCTATTATGAAAAGACCTGAATGACCGAACCTAAAGCACTCTGAGCAGTTACAGTTCGAGATACAATCGTTATAGTTCGTGCTTTTTTGTGCTTTTTGCCATTACGCTGAGTAGTTACAATTCAAAAAGATGGTGTGCCAATTCAATGCTACCTCCCCAGCATCCACAGACCGCCACGATGACAGGCCCGAATATAGACCCAGGCGATATCCCTAAACCTCGCCTGGTGGCGTGGGAGACCACCCGCAACTGTAATCTTAACTGCGTCCATTGCCGCGCCGCCGCCACATGCGGTCCTTACGGCGGCGAGCTGGACACCCGGGCGGCTTATACCCTGCTCGATCAAATCGCCGAAATCGCCAAACCAATCATTATTTTAACAGGCGGCGAACCGCTGTTGCGGGATGATATTTTTGACATCGCCAAGTATGGCGCTGCTAAGGGTATGCGCATGGTCATGGCACCCAACGGAACCTTGGTCACAAAAGAGGTCGCCATGCGGATGGGTGACGCCGGCATCCAACGCATCAGCGTCAGCCTGGATGGTTCCACTGCAGAGGCCCACGACGCATTTCGTGGCGTTGAGGGAGCCTACCAGGGTGCCCTGCGAGGAATTAAAAACGCCAAGGCGGCGGGTATCGATTTTCAAATCAACACCACGATCACCAAGACCAATCTGGAACAGATTCCCAAAATCCTGGCCCTGGCCGAGTCCCTGGGGGCAGTGGCCCACCACATCTTCTTGCTGGTACCCACCGGACGCGGCAAATACATTATCGACCAGGAGATCGACGCCAAAGAGTACGAAGAGACACTCAACTGGTTTTACGATCAGCGCGAAAAGACCGACCTGCAGCTCAAAGCGACTTGCGCCCCCCACTACTATCGCATCCTGCGTCAACGAGCCCGGGCCGATGGTCAAGCCGTCACCTTCGAATCTCACGGGCTCGACGCCATTACCCGCGGGTGCCTGGCCGCAACCGGTTTTTGCTTCGTCTCCCACCGCGGCATCGTCCAGCCGTGCGGTTTCCTGGACTTGAACTGCGGTGACATCACGCGCCGATCCTTCGCCGAGATATGGCGCACATCCAAACATTTCGAAATACTGCGCGACTTTAAAAAGCTGAAAGACAAATGCGGCCGCTGCCAATACCGGCGCGTTTGCGGCGGCTGTCGCGCCAGGGCCTACGAAGCCAGCGGTGACTATTTAGGGGCGGAGCCGCTGTGCCAGTACTCTCCGCCGAAAGGAGTGGATGGTGAATTCTGCTAGTAGCGCGAAAACGAAACAATCACCGCAAATCTGGGCCGTTGGCGGCGGTAAGGGTGGTGTAGGCAAGAGCGTAGTCAGCATCCTGCTAGCCTTGTCACTTGCGCGCCAGAATAGACGCATCGTGCTAATCGACGCCGACCTTGCCGGCGCCAATCTGCATACCATGATGGGCATCAAGACCCCGGTTCGCACCTTGAACGATTTTGTGACCGGCAAGTACAAGACCCTGCAAGAGATCTGTATCCCTGCATCGCAGCAGGGTATGCAATTAATCTGCGGGGCCAGTGAAATCTTCTCCCTGGCTAATCTTCCATATGCTCAAAAAAACAAGATTCTTCAAAGCGTGACCCAGCTTGCCTGCGATTATGTCATTTTAGATCTGGGTGCCGGCAACTCATACAATGTTCTCGATTTTTTCCTGGTGGCCGATCATCCAATCGTAGTGATGACGCCTCAACCCACCTCCGTTCAGAATGCTTATGGTTTTATTCGCAATACGATCTACCGCAAATTGAGCCGCCTCGCCAGTCGGAAACCGAGACTGCAAGAGCTGATCAAAAACGCCATGGAACCCAATAACGATAGCCAGATGAACACCATCCACGATCTGTTAAACGCCGTATCCGATTGCAGCGATTCTGGGCAGGTCTCAAATTTTCAGGAGGCCGTCTCTGAATTTCGGCCTTGGCTGATCACCAATATGACCCGTAACGGGCAAGGCAATAGCGTCGCCAGCATTGTTCAAAATGTAACCGGGAAATACCTGACCATCCGTGCGGAGGAGTTGGGCGCCATCGGTTACGATTCGATGATCGAAAAGAGGATCTGCCAGATGCGGCCAGTTTCAGGGCTGCCCGCTGACAGCGAGGCATTGGTGAATGCCATGGCCATCGTGCAACGACTTTTGGAGCGGGGCGACCGAGATAGCAGCCAATGAAGGATGTAACGCTGATACCTTGCATATTAGTAACTACTCAGAGCACTTCATCTTCGGCCCTTCAGGCCTTTCCATATAGCGATGCTATTATGAAAAGACCTGAATGACCGAACCTAAAGCACTCTGAGCAGTTACAGTTCGTGATACAATCGTTACAGTTCGTGCTTTTTTTGTGTTTTTTGCCATTACGCTGAGTAGTTACGCATATTACAAGGCACCTTCGTAAGACCGATGATACAAGCGACGGAAAATTCATTTGCCGCCCATTACCCGAACGCTTAAACGGCAAGCATAAAAGCCAGGATCAGATTATTTACTTGCCGCCAAAGAGTTGAGTTTCAGGGTCAGTGGGCGGTCTTCCTCGTTGGCGTTGTCCAGCCGGATCTGCCCTGGCCGTCGATATTGGTCATCCCCGGCGGTCGCCGCCAGCCATTTCTCGCGAAAGGCCTTTACAACCTTGAAGGCCGGCATATTGAGGTCCACCACGCTCTTCTCCAGCACCAGGGCCAACTTGCCTTTACGCTCTTCCAGGCGCATCAGCGGGGCAATGGGCAAACCCATGGGCTGCCAGCGGTCGAACCCGTGCTCCAGATTGCGAATGGCCGCCATTTGCCCTGTGGCTCCATTGGCTATCAGACTGAATACCGTAAGGCCCAGATTATAGGAAAAAATGCAGTCGAATTGCGTTGGGTCGCTGCCGCGGCCGTCATATCCGTAGAAGTGGGTTTGGGTCTTGAACTTGGGCACGCTGGCCTTGAATACTTTTTCGATGGCCGGATGGATGGTCTGCTCGGAGTTAAGGACACCGGCCCTTACCAACTCGGTTTTCAGGGTTCTTACGGAAATAATGTTGTCTTTAATCAGCAGGTGGTCGCCGCGGTCATAATTCTTGAAAAGGACCGCACCATAATAATCGGCGTCCAGCCCGGCCTTTTTAAGAATTTTAGCATAGTAGGTCCGGTCGAGCCCGATCTTGTATTCGCCCTGGTCCCTAAGAATTACCAGGTAATCCTGAACCAAATCGAGCAGAACCTTCTCGGTTGGCACCAGGGAAAACTGGAAGTTGCCATGGCTGTCACGCTCGGTCAGCAACCCTTCCTGAAAAAAGTCCGGCAGGTCGTTGAAAAGCTCTTCATCGCGCGGATTCCAGATATTGGGTGCCAGCCCCTTGGGTTTGTCCCGCACCAGGCGCCGCAGATAATCGAGCTTGCTCTCCAATCGCGGAAAGCTGGCATGGAAATCCTTGTCATGTTTATCGTTGAACATCGCAATGATGGTATTGAGTTTGATGATGAACACTTCGATCTCGTTGATGAACTCCAGAATACCTTCGGGAATAACCATTACTCCGTAGTTCTTTCCGGCCGCCGCCCGCCCTACGATGGCATCGCAGAGCACCCGGGAGAGGTGCCGCAGGGTCATGCCGTAAGCAGTGTAATCCACGCCTCCATCGTCGGGTGCCCGCTCCAATCGCCGCCTATCAACATAATCGGCCAAGTCTTCGCCGATCAAAGTCACATTGGCATGCGTCTGGAGCGCAACCTCCAGGGCCAGGTGGCTGGCCACGCGCCCCATGACCTTGCAGACATGCCAGTACTTGATATCCGAACCACAGTCCGTGCAAAGGTTGCTGATGGCCAGGGCAAATGACCGGGCGGCCGTGTGGAAACCAAAGGAGATGGCACACAGAACCTTTCCAGCCGCATCCCTGACCTGGATATCGCCGTCAATGGTTTTGGGTACACCGATCACCTGTACGCTGTCGCCATAAAGCTCCTGGGCCAGAAACGCGGCATTGGTGTTGGAATCATCGCCGCCCACCACAACAAGCGCATCGAGGCCCATCTGCTTGATGGTCTCCTTTGAGAGCGCCATCTTTTTCGGGCTGTCGATTTTGGCGCGGCCCGTCTTGATCATGGTAAAGCCCCCCAGATTGCGATAGCGGTCCACCACACAATCGGTCAATTCCATGAATTCACCCTCCATGATTCCATCAGGCCCCATCAGAAAACCAAGAACCTGGCTCTCCGGGTTAGCCCTCTTGGCCGCATCGTAAAGTCCGCAGATAACATTGTGTCCACCAGGAGCAGGGCCGCCGGAGAAGACAATGCCGATTTTTCTTGGGCGCGTATAGGCCGCAAGATCCGTATCACCATTTCCTGGCACCACGGTCTGGACCTTGTTATTGATGATGTGGGGAAGCTCTTTTCTGGCTGCCGGGTCGATGCTGAATCGAAATTCTGGGCTATCTTCAAGTCTGGTCGCCGGATTGGTAAACACATCACATACAGCCGGCCGATATGCTTTGCGCGCCTCGACAACCTGGCTATCGGAGGATACCACCTTTTGTACTTCGGAATTTTCTAGCAATGCTTGCAGCTCGACATCGTATCTTTTTGACATAACCGCCTCCATCTAAGCTATTTTTTTGATGGGCCAGTCATATAGATCTGCGGATCGATTAGTCAAGCATTTTGCGGCAATTGAAATATAATGTGGCCGGGACACTTCTCTATAGCTCCCACGACTTAGCGTGCAGGCCGCAGGCAAAATTACAACTGCTGATGGTCTGTCAGGACACCATATATAGTAGATACACCAACTGTTTTACACCCTACCTTGTGCTTTTTGCTTTACAACCCCAACCC
>CAZGPF010000095.1:0-6063 GCA_964527275.1 uncultured Desulfosarcinaceae bacterium | reverse complement strand
TTATAGTTCGTGCTTTTTTGTGCTTTTTGCCATTACGCTGAGTAGTTACATTATTTTTTAAAATCCAAGTGGGTGAAAAAAAGTAGTGGGCGGAAAAAACAGATGACGGCAATTTCCTCCAATGAGACCTGATAATGCTTGGAATCCAACGTAATCGATTGGTAGGTTTGGACATCGGCTCAAATACGATAAAAGCAGCCGAAGTCAAAGAGAGTAAAAAAGGGTTCGTGCTGACCGGGTTCGGTATGCTTGATATTGCGCCGGGTCTTATCGAAGACGGTGCCATCAAGGCTCCCGAGGCCGTGGCCGCGGCCCTCAGAAGCCTGTTAAAATCGCAGGGGATTAAAAATAGCCATGTGGCCATCTCCATCGGTGGTAATTCTGTGATTGTAAAGAAAATCAGCGTACCGACGGCAACAGAGGAGCAACTCCAGGATACCATCCATTTCGAAGCCGAGCAGTATATTCCTTTCGATATCAACGATGTCAATCTCGATTTTCAGATCTTGGGTGAGAATGAGAACAATCCCTACCAGATGAATGTATTGCTCGTGGCCGCCAAGAAGGAGATGGTCAACGCATACGTTAATTTGACAGAAATGGCGGGATTGGAACCGAGCATCATCGATGTGGATGCTTTTGCGCTGCAGAATATTTTCGAATTGAACCGTGATCACCAGAGCAGCGAGAATGTGGCCCTGATCGATATCGGCGCCAGCAAGACCTCACTCAATATACTCCAGGGAGCTAACTCGGTCTTCATGCGCGATGTCTCCCTGGGGTGCGGTCAAATCAATCACAAGATCTCAGACTTGATAGGCTGCTCCCGCCAAGAGGCCGAAGCCATAAAATTGGGAGAAGGCAGCGACAGGATCTCTCCCGAAGATCTTTGGAAAATCATCTCGTCCGTGGTGGCCGACTGGTGCACCGAGATTCGGCGCGCATTGGACTTTTTTTATTCCACCTATGCAGGCGGCCAGATCAACAATATCATCTTGGGCGGCGGCGGAGCCAATATCCTGGAATTGCGTCAGTTGTTGGCGGTGGAAACCTCGGCCGAGGTGACCTGCATCAATCCATTTCAAAGGTTTTATATTGACGGCCAAAAGTTTGATGTCGAATACCTGAACAAAATTGCCCCCCAGGCCTCCATCTGCATGGGACTTGCGACCCGTAGAGTGGATGACAGATGATACGCATCAATTTACTGCCTTATCGAGCGGCCCAGAAAAAGGAGAACATCCGCCGGCAGGTGAGCATATTTATACTCTCTCTGATCGTCGTGGCTCTTTTGATATTCTGGTACAACACCATCCTGGGGGTGGAAATAGAGGCCCTCAATGAACAGATCACCGGCACCAGGGCCCAGGTGACCAAGTACACGAAGATCAATGCTGAGATTGCCGAGATCAGGAAGAAGCTGACGCTCCTCGAGCGCAAGATCAAGGTGATCGAATCCCTGGAAGCCAATCGCAAAGCGCCCGCCCAAAATCTGGACACTCTCTACCTGCTCCTGGTGGAAAAGAGGATGTGGTATACCCAGATTGAAGAAAAAGGTGAAACCTTCAAACTAAGCGGTGTGGCCATGGACACCCAGACCGTGGCCGACTATATGATGCGGGTTGAAAAAGCGGACCGTTTCGAGAATGTGCGCCTGGCAGCTATCAAAAAGCACAAGATCAAGGGGCGAGAGCTGGGGCTGAAACAATTCGATCTCAACTTCGACAAGAAACCAGTTGCCAGGGCCGCAACGGAGGTTGAGCAAAATGGTAGCTAGTAAGGCCTCCGCAATCAAACTGGCGCAGCTGTTCGAGAGTATCGAAAAACTCACAAAACTGCGGCGCATCGCTATTTTTGCCGGGGTCATGGCTCTGGGCGTCGGGTTGAGCTTCTGGCTGCTCTTCTGGCCCAAGTATGGCAAGCTGGAGACTCTGGGCCATCAGCTTCGTCAAGTCGGCAAGGAGCTGGCCAGGGTCGAGAAAAATGCCGCAGAGTTAAAGTCTTGGCGCAACCAGATGAACCGTAAGCAGACGCAATACAAGATCGTAATGCGGGCCCTGCCGGAAAAGGAGGAGATTCCATCGCTGATCGCCGCTATCTCCCAAGCCGGCGGGGAGGCCGGAGTGGAGTTTTTACTGTTCAAGCCCAAACCGGAAAAGATAAAGGGTTTCTATGCCGAAATTCCTGTGGATATCGATATGAGCGGTTCCTACCATCAGGTGGCCCTGTTTTTCGACAAGGTGTCCAATTTAGGCCGGGTAGTCAACATCCGCGACATCAAGATGGTCTCCCGAGTCAAAGCGGACGGCGGCGGTGCCTTAAAAACGGTATGCCAGGCAGTGACCTACAAGTTCATCCAATCAGCGTCCAGGGGCCAATAGGTGGCGGCAAACATGGCCACAAGAGGCAATCATATTTTGCTGCTAGTCGCAGTGTTGGCCCTGTGCGCTGTTATGGCCTGCGGAGAAGATCCACCCCCCGCACCACGACCCCAGCCCGTCCAGACCACGTCGGCCCGCAAGGCCAATGTGAAGTCTGCCCCACTGATATCACATGCAGCGGACGAGCTACGGGTGGGGGATTCAAAGGCGTCTCAGGAGCTCAATGCAGCAGCGGGATCGGGTACAGGGGTGCCGCAATTGGCCGGCGAATACGACCCCCAAGGACGCTTCGACCCCTTCGAACCCTTGTTTAAGGAGCAGCCCGCCGCCCTGACAGCGACCAGGGGTAGACACAACCGCCGAACCCCGCAGACGCCCTTGGAACAAGTGGCCATCGGTCAGTTGAAGCTGACGGCCATCATGCGCATGCCCGTTGGGGATCGCGCCATCGTGGAAGACATCACCGGCAAGGGGTATGTGATAAAAAAAGGAACCTATGTCGGTATCAATTCAGGGAAGGTGACGCAGATCGGAAAAGGCCGTGTTGTCATTGAAGAAGTGATCGAGGATATGATGGGAGCACGTATCATCCAATCTACCGAGCTGAAACTTCGCAAACCGGTTGGAGAGCTCTGAAATGACGGCAATCAGATCGAAAATGGAGAGCGCGGTTTGCGCCCTGTTGAGTCTCTCATTAATTCTGGGTGGCTGCGCCGCGCAAACCGGGCCCGCCGAAGAGCAGGGGACCAGACACTCCATTGAACCGGTTGCCATTGACCATATCGTAGTATCCCAGACGGCTCGGGCGACTCAGGTAATCATCCAGGCCGATGCGCCGCTGACCTTCTCCTACTTCAAAAAGTCTGATCCTCCGACGGTCGTGCTGATCTTTGCGGCCACGACAACCAGCAAGATGTCGGCACCACCTCTGGTAGAAAGTGAACTTGTGCAGCGGGTTCTGGCAAACGACGGCAGCGGCGGCCGCACGGCGAAGGTCGAATTCCAACTGACCGTCGATGCGGCGTTCAGAGCGTCCCAGGAGGGCAATCAGGTCAAGCTGATATTCGATGACCCCCAGGCGGCGGGCCCGGCAACCCAAGCACAGGTTGATGTCGATGCTACTCAACCCAGGGCTGCGGCGGATCAGACGTCGGCGGCCGTTGGGACCCAACCCCAAAAAGAGCCCCCCAGGAAGGCCGGCCTACCCAAGAGAGCGGCCTGGGTAAACAAGATCGACTTTATAGGTCAGTTGGAAAAAGGATCGACCCTGGTGCTGGGCACCACGCATGCCGTAAATTACAAGATTCACAAACCAGCCCCGCGGCGGATCGAAATTGAACTTGTCAACACGCGCATCCCCTCTCACCGTCAAAGAGCCATGATCACCACCCAGCCTGCCAGCCCGGTGGATCGCGTGGTTCCCTACCAGGTGGAGGACACAGAAAACGAGACCCGTGTCGCCATCGAAATGCGCCAAGCCGTGCCCTATTCCATTGAGCAGTTGGGCAGCATACTGCTGGTCCGTTTTGAAGCCTCATCCATGCTTCCCAAACCCATGGAGCAGGCACTTGCCGAAGGAGAAGGCGCCGGGAAGCCCGGGCCCGCGACACGCAAAGATCAGTCGCTGAGCGAAGATGAGGAGCCGGCGTTTCATGAAAAGGTTCTGCTGGAAGACGAGATGCAGATCCGGGACATGCTGGCCCCGCAGAGGAAAAAATACACCGGCGGCAAGGTCGCCCTCGATTTTTACGATACAGATATCAAGAATGTATTCCGCATATTGCGTGAAGTCAGCGGGAAAAACTTTGCCATCGACAAGGATGTGGCCGGCAAGGTCACCATGACTCTGGAGAAGCCGGTACCCTGGGATCAAGTGCTCGACCTGGCGCTGAGAATGAACCAGCTCGGCATGGTCCATGAGGGCGACATCGTGCGTATCGCCACCATGGAGACGCTCAAGAGAGAGGACGACCTGCGCAGGTCGAAGATGGAGGCCTTGAGAAAGGCCCGTGAAGAACAGAAGGCGCTGGAACCGCTGGTAACCAAATATCTACCGGTCAGCTACTCCAACGCGGAAAGTGAAATCAGACCCCACATAGAGAAGATCCTCACCGCCGGGCGCGGTTCCGTTACTGTTGATACGAAGAACAACCAGATCATCGTCACCGATACGGCCTCCAAGGTCAAACAGGCCGAGATAGTCGTCCGGCGCATTGACAAGGTAACGGCCCAGGTGATTATCGAGGCCAAGGTGGTTGAGGTCAGCAAGGATTTTTCCAAAGAACTCGGTATTGACTGGACATCGAGCTATGGTCCCGGGGTTATCGGGGGTCTCAATTGGAACACCTCGACCGACCTGGCCATGAATTTTCCATCGGCGGGCACATCTTCGATGGGTCTTAGTTTTTCACGGCTGTCGGGAGTGCCGTTTGTCCTCAACGCCAGGCTCAACGCGCTGGAGACCACAGGAGAGGGGCGTATTTTGTCCTCCCCCAAGATCCTGACGCTGGACAACAAGAAGGCCAAGATCAAGCAGGGCCTCGAATTCGCCTACCTGGAGCGCGACTCTTCCGGTGGCTCGTCGGTCGCTTTCAAGAGTATCGACCTGTTGCTTGAGGTGACGCCCCATGTGACACCCGATGATCGTATCTCGTTGATAATTTTCATTACCAAGAATGATGTGGCCGGGTTCACCGCCGGCGTGCCCAATGTGGCCACCAACGAGGCCGAAACCGAGCTGCTGGTAAATGATGGCGACACAGTGGTGATCGGCGGAATCGTCAAGAGAACTCACAATAAAGGCAAAACCGCTTTTCCGGTGCTCTCCAAAATTCCGTTGCTGGGCTGGGCTTTTCAAAGCACCATGGACGCAACCTCAGACGATGAAATGCTGATTTTCATGACCCCCAGGATTGTCCAGTTGGAACAGAGGGTCACCGAGTAGGCGGTGCATTAAATAGGGCCAAGCGAGGAGAGCAAGTATGCGGCCATTCAAAAACAAAGTGACTGGCATATTGGGTCTATCGATCCTGGTAACAGGAGCTTGCGCATTCATCGGATGCGGGGTCATTGATTTCCTAGACGAGGCAAGCGGCCGCTATATCGTCAGCGCAGAACTGGATGACGGCGGCGACAATGACTGGGAGATCGATGTGCTTCAGGAAAACTGCGGCAGCGATGATGAGGATGAGTATGAGGATTTTTTCAACACAATTGCGACGCTCAGCCTTACCGTGGCCGACGACGCCCCCGGGGTTACCCTGCAAAACATCTCCATAAGCTATACACCGATTACCAGCCCCAATGGCGACGGAGTACTCGAAGATCCCCCAGACTTATTGAGTCCCGATGATCTGTCTATCTCCTGGTATATTGCCAGTGGAGAAACAGATAGCGAGGAGATCACCGTGATCTCCATCGACACTAAGGAGGAGTACCGCGACGCGGTCGGCTGGGTCCAGGATAGCGACCTGGAAGTCACCACAACCCCCGCACTCGGATATGCTTACTATACGCTCACAATCACACTGGAGTTCGTGGATGACACTCTTCTTGAAAAGACGCTTATAATCGAAAAACAAGTCTTGCTGGGAAGTTTCGATCGCTGTTAACGGCTGGTCGAGGAGCTTTGCATTTTCAATGACGCTTGCGGTTCAAACCGAAATAGCGGCGAGACGCCTCT
>CAZGPF010000094.1:0-6072 GCA_964527275.1 uncultured Desulfosarcinaceae bacterium | reverse complement strand
CGCGCTTTTAGGTCTGCCAGCTTATCTTGCGCTATTCCCATCACTTATTCCTTTCGTTGGCCGGCTTCTCTGCATGGTCGCAGCTTGACGACGAGCGCATGGATTGCCGATGCAGGTAAAGCAGTTTCTCGGCTGCATGTGTGGCCATCATGCGGCCATTTTCGACTTTGCTTGTAAAGTCCGGCAGCCAGGACCGCACCTCCGGGTTGTTGTAAAACTGATCTTTGAGACCCTCTTCCACCAAGTTCCACATCCAGTCCAGGGACTGGTGTTTACGCTTGCTTTCAAAATCTCCGGCCGTGGATAGTTTTTGACAATAGTCGCGGATGACTTGCCAGATCTCATCCAGGCCTTTGGTTTCAAGGGCGCTGCATGTCAGCACTGGCGGCGACCAATGCTTTGATACCGGTCTGAGCAGATGCAGGGCCTTCTCGTACTCCTTGCAAGCGCGTCGGGCGTTTTCGATATTGTCGCCGTCGGCCTTGTTGATGACGATGGCATCGGCGATCTCCAGCACCCCTTTTTTGATGCCCTGGAGTTCATCACCGGCGCCGGCGAGCATCAGTACGAGGAAAAAATCGACCATGGAAGAGACTGCGGTCTCCGATTGACCTACGCCCACGGTCTCCACGATGATCACATCAAAGCCCGCCGCCTCGCACGCCAGCATCGATTCGCGGGTCCGGCGCGCCACTCCGCCCAGGCTCCCTCCCGAAGGCGAGGGCCGGATAAAGGCGTTGGGTTCCACGGATAGCTGTTCCATGCGGGTCTTGTCGCCCAGGATACTGCCCCCCGAACGGGTGCTGGAAGGGTCGATAGCCAGTACGGCGACCTTGAGGCCTTTGGCCGTTAGGTGCATACCGAAGCTTTCGATGAAGGTACTTTTGCCCACGCCGGGCACCCCGGTAATACCAAGGCGCGTGGCCTGGCCGGTGTGCGGCAAGAGGCCGTCCACTACCCGTGGGGCCAACTGACGATGGGCGGGGTGTATGCTTTCGATCAGAGTGATGGTGCGGGCCAGGATAGCTCGCTGGCCGGCCATCACACCATCGATATAGTATTGCGGGTCGCTAACCTGCATTAACCTTCCAATACGCTCATGCATTTGAGCGCCGAGTCGGTTATAGGCGTTCCGGGTCCGAATATTCCAGCCACGCCGGCCTGATAGAGCTCTTCATAGTCGCCTGGAGGAATGACACCGCCGACGACGACTTTGATGTTTGCACCACCGCACTGTTTCAGTTCGGCGATAAGGTCAGGCACCAGGGACTTATGCCCGGCGGCCAGACTGGATGCGCCCACCAGATGAACGTCATTCTCGACGGCCATACGGGCGACCTCGCCAGGCGTCTGAAACATGGGACCGATATCCACGTCGAAGCCCAGATCAGCATAGCCGGTGGCGACGACTTTCACGCCGCGGTCATGACCGTCCTGGCCCATCTTGGCCATCAGGATGCGCGGACGACGCCCGGTTTTATCCATAAAGGCCTGGGTGCGGTCCGCAATCTCCTTGAACTGCTCTGAATCGCCAAGCTCCGAGGCGTATACCCCGGAGACACAGCGCGTGGTGGCCACATAGCGGCCGAACACACTCTCCATGGCATCGGAGATCTCGCCCACGGTGGCGCGCAGCCTGACTGCGGGAAGCACGGCTTCCAGCAGATTGGCGTCGCCCTGGGCGGCCTGGGTCAGAGCGGCCAGGGCTTTTTCGACGGCCACGTTGTCGCGGCTGGCCTTGATCTGCTCAAGGCGCGCGATCTGTTCGTCGCGTACCGTGTCGGTGACTTCGCGCACCTCGAAGTTCAGGTCCTCTTCGATCTTGTATTTGTTCACGCCCACGATTACTTCCTTGCCCTGGTCGATCATGGCCTGACGGCGGGCCGCCGACTCTTCAATGCGCAGCTTGGGCATGCCCGACTCGATGGCCTTGGCCATGCCGCCCAGCCCTTCGACCTCGTCGATGATCTTCTGGGCTTCCTTGATCAGGCCGTCGGTCAGGCTCTCCACATAGTAGGAGCCGGCCAGCGGGTCCACGGTCTTGCAGACCTGGGACTCTTCCTGGACTATGATCTGGGTGTTGCGGGCGATGCGGGCGGAAAAATCGGTGGGCAGGCCCACGGCTTCGTCAAAGGAGTTGGTGTGCAGCGACTGGGTGCCGCCCAGCACGGCGGAGAGGCACTCCAAGGTGGTGCGGATCACGTTGTTGTAAGGGTCTTGCTCGGTGAGGCTCCAGCCCGAGGTCTGGCAATGGGTGCGCAGCATGGTCGATTTAGGATTCTGGGGGTTGAACTGGCTGATCAGCCGGTGCCACAAGAAGCGCGCCGCGCGCAGCATGGCGATATCCATGAAAAAATTCATGCCGATGCCGAAGAAGAAGGACAAGCGAGGAGCAAACGTATCGATATGCATGCCGGCTTTCAGGGCCGTGCGCACATACTCCACGCCGTCGGCCAGGGTAAAGGCCAACTGCAGCGCCGAGTTGGCCCCGGCTTCCATGATGTGATAGCCGGAGATGCTGATGGTGTTGTACCTGGGCATGCTCTTGGAGCAGAAGGCCATGATGTCGGAGATGATCCGCATCGAAGGCAGGGGCGGATAGATATAGGTGTTGCGCGTCAGGTACTCTTTTAAGATATCGTTCTGGATGGTGCCCATCAACTGTTCGTGTTTGACGCCCTGCTCTTCGGCGGCCACGATATAGCCGGCCAGAATCGGAAGTACCGCGCCGTTCATAGTCATGGAGACCGACATCTGGTCCAGGGGGATCTGGTCGAAGAGTATCTTCATATCTTCCACCGAGTCGATGGCCACGCCGGCCTTGCCGATATCGCCGGAAACCCTGGGATGGTCTGAATCGTAGCCCCGATGGGTGGCCAGGTCGAAGGCCACGGAGAGGCCCTTCTGGCCGGCGGCCAGGTTGCGCCGGTAAAAAGCGTTGGACTCCTTGGCCGTGGAGAAACCGGCGTACTGCCGAATGGTCCAGGGACGCCCGGCATACATGGTAGCCATGGGGCCACGGGTATAGGGGGCAAATCCGGGCATGCCGTTGACATGCTCCATGCCTTCCAAGTCTTGTGCCGTGTAGAGGGGTTTGACTGCTATGCCTTCGGGCGTGTTCCAGGTCAACTCATCCAGCTCACGTCCCCGCAACTGCTTGGTTGCCAGCTCTTGCCATCTCTTCTGTTCGGGATGCTCCGCCATTATCAACCTCACATTTCTCCAGGCAGTATGCCGGCGGCTCATGCCGGCTAATGCCGCCGGCTGGAGGGTCCGGCAAAGATCTATATTCAGGTTTTTGGGCCGGGTGCCGGGCCTCTTGTCCACGGGCCGCCAACCGGAGCGCAAACCTCTACTTCGGATCGACTACTTATTAACCGTGCGCTTGAAAAAGTAGCTGTCCAGATAGCACTCCTCGCACAGCAGATCACTGATCTCATTGCCGCTCTTGCCCGCTATGACCTCCGGCAGCATCATGCGCCGGGTTCCCTTGTAGAAACCGAACGGCTTGAGGTGTTCATTTATAAAGCCTCCATCAAAAAACTTCAGACGGCTGGAATTTAAACCATCTACTCTAACTGGTCTGTTAGCTTTCAATTTGAACTGCCGACAGGTTTTCCATGGGGATATGGTTGAACCGGTTCTATCCGAAGAGGCCCCATCCAAAGCAGAGCGTCCACAGGATGCTAAAACTGACGACGATGATCAGCCACATATCTTCCGATTTTATTTTTCTCTCTCCTCGATCTCTTTGCGACCGCCTGGTCGATTGCTCAGGGTAAATATGCTCGCCTGTTTTCCTGCGGCCGCCGCTGATGACGATACTGGTCTCCTTGTCGGCGCGCTCCATCTGGACTGTGTTGGTGGTGGACATTTCAGCCTTGAAGCAGAGGGCCCACATCATGATGATGCCCACTATCCACCAGGTGATCTGCCACGACCACAGATGAGGAAAGCCGGCAAAGGAGAAGGCTTTGTTGGCCATTATACACAGCGGCCCGATGGCCAACAGGTACCACAGTGGAACAACGGCCTTCATGACCTTGCGCCAGGCCTTGCCCGACGGGCTGGGTTCATCCACTGAATCGAGCCACTGGCGCACTGCCCGCTGACGCTCAATGGTTTCAGGCTTATCCCTGATGCCCAGTCCACGGCATAGGTAAGCAACCGCAAACCCGGTGAAGGCCCCCCAGAATGCAGGATGCAGTGAGAGCGGATTGGGGATAATTTTGTAAGTCACGAAGATGGAGATCATGCCCGCCACAAGGCCTAACGCCGCGCCAACCGCGGGGAATCTAAAGCCCCACAGGGTACCACACAGCAGGATGTACATGATGAATCCGAAACAGGTGGCCAAGGCACCCAGAATAACCAACACCGCCTTGGAGGTCAAGCCCACAATGATGGCCACGATGATCAGGAGGGTTGCCAACAGGCGGTTGACCCAGATCTGTTCCTGATCGCCGGCTTTCTGCTTGCGGATATAGCGCCAGTAGACATCGCGCAGCAGAATGGAACCGCCGGTAGCGAGGTAGGGTGCCGCCGTGGAGTGGATGGCGGCAATGGCACCGATAAAAACCAGCCCCAGCATGACCGGAGGCAGGTAGGCTTGCATCAGCATGGGAACCACATTCTTGTCACTTGCCAGGCTGGCGAATTGGCCCGCGCCGTCCACCTGAAGCACCTTGGCACCGAGGCCCTGGAAGGATGCGAAGAAAAAGAGCGCAAAACCGACGACGAACGTGGACATGAAGGTCTGCTGCCATGCCAGGGGCTTGGGATTCTTGATACCGAAAGTCCACATGGTAAACGCCGGCGAGGCCTGGATGCCCATCAGCGCGAACATGTAGGTCAGTATGTAAAAAGATGTCCAGATTTTGCCCTTGAGCGCCAGGTCGATGACCTGAGGAATCTCAAGGTATTTCTGCTCTAGACCGTTGAGCCTGGCTGCAAAGTGACTCCACCCGCCCAACGCGCCCAGCACGTATAACCCCAGGATGATGATGCCGCCCACCAGCAGGATGAACTGGACTACACCCACCCAGGTACTGGCTTTCAGGCCCCCGGTGACGATGTAGAACCATACGATGAAACCCATGAAGATGGCTCCCCAAAGGATGGGAACGCCGCAAATGACATTGAAGAGCGCCGCTGAAGCCGCGATCTGCAGCGCCGAATAGAATACGGCGTACAGCGTCGCGGCGATGACGACCAGCCAGCGGATCGATTCGCTATTGTAGTAATGGGCGTGCATGTCGCCCGGGGTGACGAATCCGTAGCGCTTGCCCATCAGCCAGGTGCGTTTGGAAAAGAAGGTGCCGGTGATGGGAATGACCAAGACGCCAAAGGAGGCAAACGCAAAGGCCAGGCCGTATTGCCAAATGGCGCCCGGAATCCCGATGAAGGTCCAGCCGCTGAAAGAGGCCGCAGTGGTGGCCATTAAAAATGCGAAAAAAGGAATGGATCTGCCGCCGATGGCATAATCCGAAGATGTCTGGGAGGTAAAAAGTCCTCTCAGTCCTACCCAGAAACAGTAGGCCACGTAGAGGCCCAGAAAAATGTAAACCCAGGTTACTGCGCTCATGAAATTCTATCCAAAGGTGAAATGCAACACGGTTGACCTATGAAAATATAGTATCGTTCGTAGCCCCTCGACACGGCCTGGAAGCTAAATCCACCGTAACTACTCAGAGCACTTCATCTTCGGCCCTTCAGGCCTTTCCATATAGCGATGCTATTATGAAAAGACCTGAATGACCGAACCTAAAGCACTCTGAGCAGTTACAGTTCGAGATACAATCGTTATAGTTCGTGCTTTTTTGTGCTTTTTGCCATTACGCTGAGTAGTTACAATCCACCTACCTGTTCAGAGGGTTAAAGTGCATAAGAGGTGATAAGCTACAGCACTGCAAGCGTTTGATTAGGTGCTGGATATGCAAGGCGTCCGGTCTTACAGATGTACTTTGGTACCTCAAAGGCCCGGCAACGCAGCAGATTCGGTGTCCTGTGAAGGCTTACAAACCCACCTTTTTGCATTGCATACCAGGCTGCTTTCTGATGCCCAATCGGATG
>CAZGPF010000093.1:0-6110 GCA_964527275.1 uncultured Desulfosarcinaceae bacterium | reverse complement strand
TCAGCCCAGATACCCCACCACCCATCTTGGTTGTCTGGCCGCCACCGAATCTGATCAGGGAGCTATGGCTACCGAACTTCCAGAAAATTGGGCGGCCAGGAGGGATAGCCCTTGAGCAAAAGGGGGTTCTTTTTACCACCTGATAGACAAAACCCATGCCCCTGGAGCGCAGTTCTCGTCAGACGCCGGTCCATCTTGACATCCAGGCTGGGTTGGCTTAGAAACATTTCGCGGTTCAGGCGGGACCCAACACTCCGCGCGTTGTCGTTTCGCCGGGAGCCAGGCAATGCAGCAACGTTTTCGGCTGATGCCCCATGGCGTACTCTTTTTACGGCACGGCTGATGCCGATTTCAAGGTGTACTCCTTCGAACACCATCCCGAGGGGCGGGCACAGGCCTGTTCTCCAACTCTTCGATTATCAACCCATTGGTACTTAATGTGGAAGCGATGCGAACCGTTAAAATTCTACTCGATGGCCAGGATGCACCCACTGTGGCAGGATATGTGGACCTGAGCCTTGCGTTTAGGGCGCATATGATGTGGGTACGATGATAAAAGCCTATCAAACACACCAGATGCGCAATATCGGCATCATCGCCCATATTGACGCAGGCAAGACTACCGTCACCGAACGGATACTCTATTATACCGGGCGCAGCCACAAGCTCGGCGAGGTGCATGACGGTGAGGCCGTGATGGACTGGATGCCAGATGAGCAGGAGCGTGGCATAACCATTACTTCCGCAGTTACCGCCTGTCCATGGGACAACAGTGAGATTCATATCATCGATACGCCGGGGCATGTCGATTTTACCATCGAGGTGGAGCGCTGTTTGCGCGTGCTGGATGGTGCGGTGGGTGTTTTCTGCGCCGTGGGTGGCGTAGAGCCTCAGTCGGAGACGGTTTGGCGCCAGGCGGATAAGTACAAGGTGCCCAAGCTGGCCTTCGTCAATAAACTCGACCGGGTAGGTGCCGACTTCTTCGGTGCCGTGGAGATGCTAAAGTCCCGGCTGGGTGCCAAGCCCCTGGTACTGCAACTGCCTTACGGTGTGGAAGAGAGCTTCCGCGGAGTGATCGATCTGATCGGCATGCGGGCCATTGTCTGGGATGATGACACCCTGGGGGCTACGTTCTATTACGAGGATATCCCGGAGGAGGAACTCGGCCGGGCCACTGAATATCGGGACCTGCTGATCGAAACTCTCGCCGATATGGACGACGAGATCACGGAGGCCTATCTGGCCGAGACGCCCATCAACGAGCGCATGCTGTCGGCAGCCATTCGCAAAGCCACGCTGGGTCTTGAGCTGGTGCCGGTGCTGTGTGGCAGCGCGTTGAAGAATAAGGGCGTGCAGCCCTTGCTGGATGCCATCGTGGCCTATCTGCCCAGCCCCCGGGATCTTCCGCCCATGAACGGGACCCATCCCGAAGGCGGCCAGATCATTGCCTGTCCGCCGGAAGACCAACAGCCCCTGGCCGCGCTGATATTCAAGGTGGCGTTGATGCAGGGACGCAAGCTCTCCTATGTACGCGTATACAGCGGGCGCCTGGAGGCCGGCAAGGAGGTCTACAACCCCACTCGTAAATTCAAGGAGAAGTTGTCCCGGATTCTACACATCCATGCCAATAAGCGCCAGCGCGTTGATATGGCCGGTGCCGGTAGCATTGTGGGCGTGGTGGGACTCAAGAGATCTTCTACCGGTGAAACGCTCTGCTCCAGAGAGCATCCCGTGCTGCTGGAAAATATCGATGTTTACGAGCCGGTGATTTCGGTTGCCGTGGAGCCCAAGACCCATTCGGATCAGGATAATTTGGTTACCGTTTTGGACAAGTTCGTTACCGAGGATCCCACCTTGCGCGTCAAGGAAGATGAAGATACTGGTCAGATGATTCTATCCGGCATGGGCGAGCTCCACCTGGAGGTGATCATCAGCCGTATGCGCAGGGAGTTCAATACTCAAGTCAACGTCGGCCAACCCCAGGTAGTCTATCGCGAGAGCATCAAGGATAAGGCCGAGGCTTCGGCTGTGTTCGACAAGGAGATCGCTGGCCAGCGGCTTTTTGCCGAAGTTAGGATACAGCTCAGGCCTTTGGCGCGGGGCAAGGGCAATCGTTTTGCCAATGAGACCGACAAGACCGTTATTCCATCTAGTTTTGTTGGACCCGTGGAGAAGGGCGTGATGGAGTCCCTTGCTAGCGGTGCGCTATTGGGCTATCCTGTGGTCGATGTGCAAGCCACACTGATCGGCGGCAGTTTCAAGGAAGGCCTCTCCTCGGCACTGGCCTTCCAGGTGGGCGCGGCCATGGCCTGCCGCCAGGCCCTGGAGGCAGGCCATTGCTATCTTCTCGATCCCATCATGAAGGTGGAGATCTTCGTGCCCGAGGAGTTTATGGGGGATGTGATCGGCGATCTCAACTCCCGACAGGGAAAGGTCGAATCCATTGAATCCAGGATGGGCACGCGGGAGATCCGGGGCCTAGTTCCCCTGGCCCGGATGTTCGGCTACTCCACAGGCCTGCGCTCCGCCACCAAGGGCCGTGGTACTTTCAGCATGCGCTTTTCCCATTTCGATAAGGCCTAATCGCTAATCGGTGACCCTGGGTTTTTCCTTGGACGAGTACCCCATGGTTTCAAGGGCCTCTCGGATGACGGTCAGTTTACGGGCATCGCGGATCGATTTGCGGGCGCGTTGTAGATGGAATCGGGCGGTTCGATAGTCTCTCTTCTTAAAATGATACAAACCCAGATTGTAGTGCGCTTCGGGCATGCGTTCGAGCTTACCGTAGGTCTCGCCAATAAAAAAATACGCTTTCAGGTAGTCTGGATAGGCCTCTATCAGCGCTTCGTAACTGAGCGCGGCCTCCTTCAACTGGTTCAGGGCCTGCTGGGTGCGTCCGAGATAGAAGATGCCCTCCGGGTTGGTGGCAGAGGCCATGGAGGCGGACCCCTGCAAGGTGCGAAGCGCGTCCGCATAGCGACCATCCAGATAATAGACCCGCCCCAGATCGACCAGGATCACCGTGTCGAGCAGATTCCTGGCCAGGGCTTTTTTAAGATAGTCCACAGCCTCGGCGTACCGGCCGGTCCGGGCCAATGCCAGCCCATAGCCGTATGCCATATCCCTCTCCTGGGGGTGCTTTGCCAGCGCGTCGCGGAACTCCAGCAGGGCGCTCTCTGGATTGCCGTAAAGTGCGTTTAAGCGGATTTTGATCTTCTTGAACCCCGGATCGGTCTCGGGCGACCGTGGCTTAAACTGCTTAGCCCGCACGGTTGTCAAAGTGTCGACGGCTACCAGGCGTTCCTCCAGTGCCGGATGGGTCATCATATAGGTGGGGATCTGTTCGTCGCCGAACCACTGTTTGCTTCGGATTATGTTAAGGATTTTCAGTAGCTCGCGCGGGTCGTATCCGGCTTTGCTCATATATTGCAGACCAGACTGATCGCTTTGGGCCTCATCTTGGCGGGAGTAGGAGAGGGAGGCGGTCTGGCCGGCGGCCGCTGACCCGATGGTCAAAGATTGCATAGCAGCCGGATCGCCGGTGTTAGCGCCCAGGAAGATGCCGGCCACGATGCCCGCCATGGTGGCCAGCTGGATTTTTTTATTGCGGCCGATGCGTTTGGAGATGTGGCGGTGGGTCACATGGGCGATTTCGTGCCCCAGGATACCGGCCAGTTGATCTTCGCTCTCCATGGCCGCCAATAGGCCGCTGTTCACGAATATGTGACCGGCCGGGATGGCAAAGGCATTGTAGGTAGCCTCGTTGACGACATAGAAGTGATAGTGGAAAGGTTGCGGGGGCATGTGGGACAATAGCCTCTGGCCGACCTGGTTGACGTAGAGCACTATCATGGGGTCTTTGATCAACTCGTAGTGTCGTGCCAGGAACTGGATCAACTCATCGGCCAGTCTCTTCTCCTCCTTGATGGAGATGGCTGCGGCCGGCGAGCACCACGATAGGTAGCAGGCGATGAAAACCACCACGGCGGCGATTCGAATTATTCTTCTGCTGGTGGAGATTGCCATCTTCTATTTTCCAGGGGTGGAGCCAGGCAAATAAAAACATTCGTAACTACTCAGAGCACTTCATCTTCGGCCCTTCAGGCCTTTCCATATAGCGCTGCTATTATGAAAAGACCTGAATGACCGAACCTGAAGCACTCTGAGCAGTTACAGTTCGTGCTTTTTTTGTGCTTTTTGCCATTACGCTGAGTAGTTACAAACATTCTATCATTACACAATCTTAACTGCTTTTCAAACGCGACCTTTTATGATAGGGTCGCGAGTCTATGGCATGGATCATCTGTATAGCGAATCAAAAGGGCGGGGTCGGGAAAACCACCACGGCTGTCAATCTGGCGGCCGCGCTGGCAATCCAAAAGCACAAGACCTTACTGGTGGATTGCGATCCTCAGGCCAATGCCACCACCGGCATGGGTATCGATAAGGCCGGGCTGCGGCAAACCTTATACCATGGAATGATCGGAGATGCCGTCGCCGACGACCTGATCGTAGATTCGCCGGTCGAGGCCCTGAAGCTGCTTCCCTCCCGGGTGGAGTTGATCGGTTTTGATGTAGAGATGATGGATCAGCCCGGGCGCGAGGGAGTCTTGAAGCAACTGATTTCGCCCGTGGCAGCCGACTTCGATTACATCCTGCTCGATTGCCCGCCATCTTTGAGCCTCCTGACCGTCAATGCCATGACTGCCGCCGACGCGCTCCTGATTCCGCTGCAATGTGAGTTTTATGCCCTCGAAGGCTTGAGCCAGTTGATTCAGACCTATAAGCGCATCCGTGGCAGCCTCAATCCACAGCTGGCAATCGCCGGTATCGTGTTGACCATGTTTGACAAACGCACCAACCTTTCACACCAGGTGGCGGAAGATGCCGAGTCCCATTTTAAAAAACTGGTCTATAACACAATCATTCCGCGCAATGTCCGCCTGGGTGAATCTCCCAGCTTCGGCAAGCCTATCCCGCTCTATGATAACGCATCAATCGGGTCCCGAAGTTATTTCGCACTGGCCGAGGAGGTCGTACAGCGGCGCAATGCCAATTGAACTGGCGACATTTTAATAACGCAGGCAAATTTGGGCGCACCGTGGCGAAGCGGACGGCCCGATTTGAAAACGCGAGATAGAGAAAGATCATGAGCCCTAAAAGATCCGGGTCCCCAAAACGTAAGAAACGCGCTCTCGGCCGAGGGCTTGATGCCCTAATTCCAGATATCGCTTCCATGGAGACGGTTGAGGATGTGCCGGGCTCGAATAAGTACCTGGAGTGCGATACCGACCTGATTCAATCCAATCGTTATCAGCCGCGACTCCGATTCAATGACGCGGAGCTTGAGCAACTTGCCGAATCGATTCGCTCCCAGGGAGTCTTGCAGCCCCTGCTGGTGAGAAGGCTGGAGACGGGCTATGAACTTGTGGCCGGTGAAAGACGGTTGCGGGCCTCCCGCCTGGCCGGGCTGGGTAAAGTGCCCGTGGTGCTTAAAGATGTCTCCAACGCCGAAATGCTGGAGATGGCCATCGTAGAGAATATTCAGCGCGAAGACTTAAACCCCATGGAGGAGGCCGACGCTTATCACCGGTTGATATCCGAGTCTGGACTGACCCAGGAGCAGGCCTCGGTCCGGGTGGGCAAGAGCCGTTCGGCGGTGGCTAATTTTTTGCGGTTGCGGCATCTGCCAAGTCTGATCAAGGAGAGCATCAGGCAAGGCCAACTGAGCATGGGCCATGCCCGCGCCTTGCTGGGTGTTGATACCGCCATTGAGCAAAATGCGGCCTGGCGGCAGATAATGAGCAAGTCGCTTTCCGTGAGACAGACCGAAGCCTTGATCAAGCGTATGCGCATGGCCGACGGGGAGGCCGCGCCCAAAGAGGTCACCTCAGAGGATCGCTATCTGACCCATCTTGCCGAGTCCCTCTCGCGCCGGTTCGGGACAAAGGTGGAGATCAAGCGGCGCGGTAGGCGCGGTAAACTGGAGATCGAGTTTTACAGCGACGATGATCTGGATCGCCTGCTGCAACTACTGGATGCCGCATCGTAGACCTAAGCGTTCACAGGGCACCGAATCTGCTTTGTTGCCGGGCCTTTAAGGTACCAAA
>CAZGPF010000092.1:3061-6123 GCA_964527275.1 uncultured Desulfosarcinaceae bacterium | reverse complement strand
TCCGTCATTCAGATGCCTCTATTGCCGGACTGGATGTTTTGCGCTTCTTTTTAAAAATGTAGCTTGAAGATGTGATACAAGAGGAGACACTCTCAGACAGATAAAAGGGCAGCCGAAGCTACCCTAAGATTCTGAAGATGGTGTCCCCAAGGGGATTTGAACCCCTGTCGCCGGCGTGAAAGGCCGGTGTCCTGGGCCAGACTAGACGATGGGGACGCAAACTTTTATTCAAACCTGAAGAAAAAGATTTGTAACTACTCAGCGTAATGGCAAAAAGCACAAAAAAGCACGAACTGCAACAATTCTATCTCGAACTGTAACTGCTCAGAGTGCTTTAGGTTCGGTCATTCAGGTCTTTTCATAATAGCATCGCTATATGGAAAGGCCTGAAGGGCCGAAGATGAAGTGCTCTGAGTAGTTACAAAGATTTTAGCAGCCTGGCGGGATGAATAGTAGTGAATTTATATCTCCGACGGCAACACAGCCAAAATCTTTTTCCTGGAGCCTGAAAGCTGGTGGGCCGTGCTGGGCTCGAACCAGCGACTCTCTGCTTAAAAGGCAGATACTCTACCGACTGAGTTAACGGCCCCAGCGCAAATGGCGTTGATACCCCTTGATATATGAATTGTCAACAGTAAAAATGGGGTCTAGGCGGGCATTACAGACTCTATGAAGATGCTCCTGGCAAGCCTCTAATCACCAGCGAACCAGCATGGCACCATATGTAAAACCGGCACCAAATGCGTCCAGTAGCAATAGCTGGCCTTTTTGGATACGCTCGTCGCGCACGGCCTCATCCATGATGGTAGGAATGGTAGCTGCGGAAGTATTGCCGTAGCGGTCAACATTGACCAACACCTTCTCCCAGGGCATATTCAACCGCTGGGCAACCGCCTCCAGAATCCTCTGATTGGCCTGATGGGGAATAAACCAGTCAACATCATCCACGGTCAGCCCATTTTTGGCCAATGTTTTGCGGGCAATGCCAGCTAGGGTTCTCACGGCGACCTTGAAAATTTCTCGGCCGTTCATCACCATGCAGGTGTCGGAACCGCCTTTATCGACATTGCCCCGAGCATCGACATCATAGGTGGGGATATAGAGTAGATCGCCGAACTTGCCATCTGAACTCAGCTGCCAGGAGAGGATGCGGCTCCGGTTTTGCTCTGGCACTTGTTCGATGATGACCGCGCCGGCGCCATCGCCGAACAGGATACAAGAGCCGCGATCATTCCAATCCACATGCGGGTGAATCACCTCGGAGCCGACCACTAGTACGGTTTGACTCTGACCACCAGCGATAAACTGGCTGGCGGTGGCGACTCCATAAACAAAGCCGCTGCAGGCGGCATTGATATCCATGGCCCAGGCGTTTGTGGCGCCGATGTTGTTCTGCAGCCAGCAAGCGGTGGAGGGAAGCAGGGTGTCTGGCGTGCAGGTGGCGACGATAATTTGATCCAGATTCCTGGCCGTCTTGCCGGCCATCTCCAGGGCCTCCGAAGCGGCGACCGTGGCCAGCGCGACATTGGGCTTGCGGTCTTCCAACAGATCGGCATAGCGCCGCTGGCGGATCCCCGTACGCTCCCGAATCCATTGATCATCGGTCGCGACACCCATGCGGGATAATTTATCCGCTAGCACCTCATTGGTAACAATTTGCGCTGGGAAGCTGGAACCGGTTCCCGTTATCCTGGAAGCGAAGGCCATGGGCGCTACCTATCTCCTTTTGATCTTCATCTCTATCAGCTTTGTAACTACTCAGAGCACTTCATCTTCGGCCCTTCAGGCCTTTCCATATAGCGATGCTATTATGAAAAGACCTGAATGACCGAACCTAAAGCACTCTGAGCAGTTACAGTTCGAGATAGAATTGTTGCAGTTCGTGCTTTTTTGTGCTTTTTGCCATTACGCTGAGTAGTTACTCAGCTTTTAGCCGACAACGCGCCTCGGATACGCAGCCAGAGACCCATCAACCTGATAAGGCACTGATATCAATGTTCTTATGCCAGCCGATCAGCATAGTGCCAAGCTATTTTTTCTATTGAATCCCCAAAGGTATGTCAAGGCATTTTATGGCTGGTCTAGCCACCATCACCCGGCCACAATGCCTAAATCCCCTGGGCCGGCGACGGCCCAGGTTGATGAGTACATTTCCAGAAAAGAGCTCAAGCCCCAAGAGGATTATAATCGATTCAGCAAGCGCTGGTGAATATCATCGAATCCACCGTTGGACATGATCAGGCATACATCCCCGGGCCGTGCCTCCTGGGCCAGGAACGCAACAATGGCATCGGTATCCTGAAAAAAGTGGGCCGCCAAACCCTTTCGCGCGAGGTCATCGACCAGCTGCCGCGATGAGAAACGTTGAGCTGCGGGAATCTTTGCCAAGAGCGGGGCCTGGCGTATGCAGATCAGATCAGCATGCTCGAATGCGGCGGCATAATCCGATTGGAATACATTTCTACGGCTTGAATTGGTCCGCGGTTCAAACACAGCTATCAACCGGGCCTCGCCGTAAAATTCCTTGACCGCTCTCACCGTCTCGCGAACGGCCGTGGGGTGATGGGCAAAATCATCGATGACCACGACGCCGCTTTTGACCCCCCGTACTTCCTGACGGCGGCGGACCCCCTCGAAGGTCGAAAGGGCCCGGGCAATTTGCCAAGGCCGCAGCCCCAACTCTCTTCCCACGGCAATGCCGGCCAACAAGTTACCCAGATTGTGAACACCGATCATGCGGGTTTTAAATTCAGCCCATAGTCGCTCCCGGTAGTAGACCTCGAAACGGGTAAAAGGCGCCTCGATACAGACCGCGCCCAGCCGCCAGCGGGAGTATGGCTGGCGGCCATAGCGCATCCAACTGCAAGTGGCCGCTGGTAGCAGTGCATCTATATTGTCATCATGGTCATAGGCTAGCAGCAGTGAAGGCGCGGGCAAGGCAGCGAGAAATTGCCCGAAGACGGCCTTGACATGCTCAAGGTCCTTAAAGATATCGGCATGGTCAAACTCAACACTCGTCAAGACCGTCACGGCGGGGGGGCAGGGTTTTGAAATCGCCCCCC
>CAZGPF010000092.1:0-3051 GCA_964527275.1 uncultured Desulfosarcinaceae bacterium | reverse complement strand
GTCATACTCATCGCCCTCTAAAACCATCCAGTCGCCACGACCCACATGAAAATTGCTGCTAAAATTGGATACGATGCCCCCAATAAGAAAAGATGGATCTTTCTCAGCACAACGCAGCATCCAGGCGATGAATGCAGCCGTGGTGGTTTTTCCATGGGTGCCGGCGACCACGACCTGATTCTTGCCTGCGGCGGCGAACCGATTGATGGCCTGGGGCATGGAGCAATAGGTCAACCCCAGTCTCTGCATGGCCACGACCTCGGGATTATCCTTTGAGACGGCATTGCCCACAACCACCAAATCAGGCGCGTGCGCTAGATTTTGCGCGTCATAGCCTTCGACAATATTCACGCCTCGGGATCTCAAGAACTCGCTCATGGGCGCATAGACATTGTGGTCCGAACCCGTGACGGCATATCCCATGGTTTTGAGCATGCAGGCCAAGGCCCCCATTGCCGTCCCACAAATGGCGATCAGATGGACACTGGAGATCTTGCGCGCTATCGGTTGCACCTCTGGAAAAGACATCCTCGATTTTTCTCCTGCCATTAGCCTGACTTTTCGTACCGTTCAGGGGGTCAAAGTGCATAAGAGGTGATAAAATGCAGCACGGTAAGCGTTTGCTTAGGTGCCGGATATGCAGGGCGTCCGGGCAAAGCAGATGTACTTTGGTACCTCAAGGGCCCGGCAACGAAGCAGATGCGGTGCCCTGTGAACGCTTACAACCTTGCCAGTGCCGCCAGCGTATCTTCAGGTTCCGGCCGGATGGAGTAATCGGCGTTGATGGCGGTGTGCTGGACGATGCCATCGGTATCAATGATCAAGGTAGCGATCAGGGGCAGCGTCCAACTGTCATCGCCGTTATGCTTAGGGATATCTAAACCGAACTTCGTGAAGAGGGAGATCAGCTTGTCGGGCATCTGATATTTAAGTCCGTAGCGGGCGGCGACCTGGTTGCCGGGGTCGCTGAGGATATCGATATCCAGACCCTTTTCCTCGGCGATGGCGGCATTATGCTCCGGCAGTTGGGGTGAAACCAGCACCAGGGTGGCACCGGCCTGAGCAAACCGGGAGGCATTGGCGGAGAGAGCTTCCAGCTCCAGATTGCAGTAAGGTCACCACCGGCCGCGGTAGAAATTGAGCACCACCGGACCGCGTGCGAGCAAGGCGCTCAAAACCACATCGGTCCCGTCGGTATTTTTTAGCCTGAAATCGGGCGCCGTGTCGCCAACTTTGACAACCTCGCGCATCTGCGCGGAATTTTGCAGCTCCTCAATAGCGCGGTTCATGATCTCCTGGTGCTCCCTGGGCACCCTGGCCCGCATACCCTCCTTGTATTCATCAATCTTTGCTTTCAAGGTCATGGCGGTCTCCTTAGGCAATATTTTTTGTGATGTTAGATTCCTGAAAGGTAACTACTCAGCGTAATGGCAAAAAGCACAAAAAAGCACGAACTGCAACAATTCTATCTCGAACTGTAACTGCTCAGAGTGCTTTAGGTTCGGTCATTCAGGTCTTTTCATAATAGCATCGCTATATGGAAAGGCCTGAAGGGCCGAAGATGAAGTGCTCTGAGTAGTTACCCTGAAAGTTGCTTGTCAACACAACCTTGTCTGGATGTGGCCCCTTGGCAATGGGGCTATATTTTTATGGAAAAATGGGCAGGATAAGCGCATTCATCAGGTCACGACATTGGGGAAGTTGGTCACTATTTTTCATTTGCAATCACCTCAGCAAGCAAAATATTCATTGGCTATCCCCAAAGCATCATGGAACGGTTGATCAGAGATCTCTATAATCCAAGATCCTGGTTAATTAAGATAACTTTTATTCTACCCTTGGGGTATGATTTTGCTTGCATAGTCCATACATTACAGATCCTGTCAGGGCTTTTACACTCCATGCAATAAGAGGTCTTGGCACATGGTGTCTTGTGTGAGTGCCTGATTGCGTTTTGGGGGGCCACAAGATTTTTTATGCGCTTCATTGCTTCATCAAGATTTTGAACGAGCTTATTGCGACCAACCATTATGACAACATATTTAGGACCGAAAGTAATACCACCGACACGGTTTCCAATCATATCCAAATTCACCAACATACCGGAGTCTACCACCGCATTGGTTCCAGAAAGAAACAGATCAGTCAGAAGCGCCTTTCTGCGAGGCTCCATTTTTTCTTCACGGGTCATATTTTTATCAAAGGTTTCAATTAGTTTAATCCCAGGTTGGTCTCTAAAATATGCCACTGTTTCTGTAGCATAGAGGGTCAAAGAATCTCCCCATGATACACTCTTAATATCGATCAGGGGTAGAATTTGATCGATTACAACTCTTCTTGCATCAGAAGGACTGCTCGCAATAAAGGCATCAAAATTATTCTTCTCCAAAGATTTTTTGCAATCTGATAGTCTTAGTTCCCAGTAGCTACTAATTTCCATAGTCACATAACTCCTTTATATCTCTTATCAACTTGGCCTAAAAATGTGATCTGTGGAGAACATTACCATCCAGCAAAAATAAAAACAACGACATCGCAGGGCCTAAGCCCTCAAAATAAGTGTCTGAAAAACCATGGCCCTACAGAAGGCTTAACTCACAACACGGACACAGTAGCGGCTCTTTCCAAGGAAAATTTCGACCAAGGGCATTAACCTGCTTGAGATCTACGGCAACAAATAGTATCATCGAATCACTTTTTGCCAGAGGGATCTTCTGGCCCCTTGTATTTCGGGCGGGTTGATTTCTATTTAAAATTGAGGTGGATGAGGGACGTTCCTTGATATATTGATTACTTATTTTCCAATAGCTTAAATTCGTTTTTTTTGCAATTTTTTCACTGCGGGCTACCGATTGGCTTGCTGTAGGCTGAGATATTTTTAAGCATTTGGACAATTACAAAACAAAAGGGGTAAAGTCTTCATTCTTGACATAAGTGGGGGATACGACCAAATTTTAATATTAAGGGGCGCGTTCGGGGCACCTAATTTCAAGGTTGTTGGTAACTACTCAGAGCACTTCATCTTCGGCCCTTCAGGCCTTTCCATATAGC
>CAZGPF010000091.1:2097-6180 GCA_964527275.1 uncultured Desulfosarcinaceae bacterium | reverse complement strand
TATGGAAAGGCCTGAAGGGCCGAAGATGAAGTGCTCTGAGTAGTTACAAAAAGATCTTTGCGAGCTCTTGGCTGTCAAGCCACTTCCAGCTTGAAATGCACAGGCACTGCATCAAAGGGCAAGTCGATTCGACCTTTTGCCCTCCTGGGCACTATTCCAACCTGCAATAGTTGCTGCACATCAACATGCACCACTTTTAAATCTCTGCCCAGCAGAGGCGCCGCCCCACGCATTGATATTGGTACCGCGCCGCTCATAGACTTTAGCAGCTCCCACCGTAGTGCATGCTTCCATGGCTCTTATCGATAATCAGTAAAAGTCCAACATATCCTGCGTTGATACTGATTTAAGGCGATGATCTTTTCTGTCGCTTTTGATCGTTGTTTACATTTTGCCCAAACTATCCTTATATTGATCGCGTTGAACCAAATAAAAAGGAAACCATTGTGGTATCACGCTTATCCAGCCGCGTCGGCCTGCGTACCTCTCCCTGGGTTATCCTGGGGTCCACGGCTATTTTATTGATCGTCGTGATCGTAATGGCAGTTAAAAATGCCAACCGCGAAAAGCGTTACATGTCCGATGTGCTGCTGGCCAAGGGCGCGGCCTTGATTCGCGGTGTTGAAGCTGGAGCGCGTACCGGCATGCTGGGCATGCGCTGGGGCGGGCGGCAGATTCAACGCCTGCTGGAGGAGACCACGCGGCTGCCCGATGTGCTCTACATGGCGGTGGTGGATAGAGAGGGCCGCAGCGTGGCCCATAGCGATCCGGCGATGGTCAAGCGCCCATTGCGTGAGGAGCAGAAGCTCACACACCTGGGACCCGATACACGGGAAAACTGGGAGCTGTTCAAAACGCCGGACGGCCGGCGGGCCTTTGAGGTACACCGCCATTTTCGTCCCTTGACCCCCGGTTACTTCCATAGCCGGGGTCACATGTCGAGGATGAATAAACTACAAGGCATGTGGCCGCTGGCGCCGGATGACTGGTTTGCGCCGGACAACCGCGAGCAGTTGATCATCGTGGTCGGGCTGGATGTGGAGCCCTATGAAGCCGCCATCTGGCAAGACATTCGCACCACGATTGTATTGGCGGTGATCCTTTTGCTGCTGGGATTCGCCGGTTTTGTTTCGCTCTTCTGGATGCAAAGTTATCGCACCGCCAAACGCACCCTTCAGGATGCCAGCGCCTTTGCCCATGAAGTCGTGACCCATCTGCCGGTGGGGCTGATCGCCACCGGACGGGACGGGCGCATCACCTTTTTCAACTCCGCCGCCGAGACCATCACCGGGTTGTCGGCCGACGAGGCCTCCGAGCGGCTTCCGGATGCAATCCTGCCGCGGCGTCTATTCGGGCTGCTAGATATCCTGGACAAGGGGCAACCAATAGTTGAGCAGGAGACAACCTGCACCTTCGAAGAGGGCCGCACCGTACCGCTGAGTATTAGCGGTGCCCGCATAGTCAACGAAGTAGGGGAGTTCGTGGGCCATGTGCTGATGCTGCGGGATCTGGGCGAGGTGCACCGACTGCGCGAGGCCGTGCGGCGTCAGGAAAAGCTGGCCGCCGTGGGTGGCCTGGCCGCCGGCGTAGCCCACGAGATCCGCAACCCCTTAAGTTCCATCAAGGGCCTGGCCACCTTTTTCGGCGAGCAGTTCGACGAGGGCAGCCAGGCCAAGGAGGCCGCCGGCGTGATGATCTCGGAAGTGAACCGGCTCAATCGCGTGATTACCGAACTGCTGGAATTTGCCCGTCCCATGGAGATAAAATTCCAGGAGACCGAATTAGGGCCTTTTATCTCACGCTCCGTGCAGTTGATTAAGGAGGATGCCACCAACCTCGATGTGCGCATAGAGATACAGGTAGACGAAGCCCTTTGCCACCCGCAGATTGATCCGGACCGTATCATCCAATGCCTGCTCAACCTCTATCTCAACGCCCTGCAGGCCATGGAAAAAGGCGGACGCCTGGAGGTACGGTGCCGTCCGACGGATGACGACCACGTGCAGATAGCCGTCATTGACTCCGGCAAGGGCATTGCCACGCATCGAATCAACCAGATCTTCGATCCCTACTTTACCACCAAGAGCAGGGGCACCGGCCTGGGGCTGGCCATCGTGCATAAGATTGTCGAAGCCCATGGTGGAAGGCTAGAAGTGGAGAGCACCCCGGAGGTGGGCACCACGGTCAAACTGCTGCTCCCCTGCAGGATAGATGGTAGCGAGGAGAGAAGACCATGACCACCGCAAGCGCCATCAAAGTGCTGCTCGTGGACGATGATAGCGGTCATCTCACTACCCTTAGAACCATTACCCGCAGTTGGGGCTATGCCGTACAGACCGCGGATGACGGGGATGTAGCCGTGGAGCTGGTTCGCGGGGAAGCCTTCGATCTGATTGTGATGGATGTCCGTATGGCGCGTATGAGCGGTATCGAGGCCCTTGCGCGCATAAAGGCTTTTAACCCCTCGATTCCGGTGATTATCATGACCGCCTACTCCTCCGTGGAGTCGGCGGTGGAGGCCTTGAAGGCCGGGGCCTACGACTATCTGATAAAGCCGCTGGATTTCGAGAAGTTGAAGCTGACAATCGAAAGGGCGCGGGAGCATGCCGGGCTCAAGGCGGAGAATCGGCGCCTGAGGCAGCGGCTGGACGACAGAGTAGAGATGGACAACATCATCGGCCAGAGCGCATCCATGCAGGCCATGATGGAGATGCTCTCCATGGTGGCCCCATCGGATGCCACGGTGCTGATCACAGGCGCCAGCGGCACGGGCAAGGAGCTGGTGGCCCGCTGCCTGCACCACAACAGCCAGCGCAAGGATCAGCCCCTGGTGGCGATCAATTGCGCGGCGATTGCCGAAACCCTGCTCGAGTCGGAACTCTTCGGCCATGAAAAAGGGGCCTTTACGGGAGCCGACAAACGGCACGAAGGCCGTTTCATGCAAGCCCATGGCGGGACCCTTTTTTTAGATGAGATCGGCGAGACATCGGCCTTCATGCAGGCCAAGCTGTTGCGGGCCATCCAGGAGAAGGAGATCCAGCGGGTGGGCGGCCAGGAGGTGATTTCGGCGGATGTGCGCATAGTGGCCGCCACCAACCGCGACCTGCGGGCCGAGGTGGCCGCAGGCCGTTTTCGCGAGGACCTCTTCTACCGCCTAAACGTCATGACCCTCGAAGTCCCGCCCCTGCGCCAGCGCGAGGAAGATATCCCCTTGCTGGCCCATCACTTTCTGCGCAAGTATGCCCGACGCAATCGCAAGCACGCCGAAGGGTTTGCCCCCCTGGCCATGGACATGCTGCTGCGCTACCCGTGGCCGGGCAATGTCCGCGAGCTTGAAAACGCCGTGGAGCGGGCGGTTATCCTGCTCACCGGCGATTATGTCACCGAGCGGCAACTACCCCTCAACATCGTGGAAGAGCATCCCGGCCGTGAGGAGCCGGCCCGACCGGCACAGACCATGGATGGTACGCGCTCGTTGGAAGAGATTGAAAAAGAGGCTATCCTGACTACATTGCAAGCCAGCGATGGGAACAAGAGTGAAACCGCCCGCCGCTTGGGGATTACGCGCAAGACCCTGCACAATAAGCTAAAGAGTTACGACGAGAACCCAGGCAGTGCCTGAACGCATCCACCCTCTGCATGCTCATGCATGGTTCATTTTTACCCGCCAGCCAAGCTCTTCATCTTTGATCGACTCTTTTTTATACACCTAAGTGCTCCCGGTTGCCAGGTCCGCGGCATCGTCTCCGTTGTATCAGTATAAATATACCCTTTATCCACAGGTAGTTAGAATAATTAAAGACCATCGGACTATATTTTGGCACGCCTCTTGAAGTAACTTAAAATAAGAAGCGCCTGAAACGGCAACCTCGCCCTCAAGGCGCGGAATCTTTAACCTGAATAAAAGGAGATAGTACAATGACTAAGAAGATGAAAACCACAATCGGCGTCTCGGCGATCTTATTGACCCTGGCCATCGCGGCCATGGCCTTTGCCCACGGAGGTTATGGATACGGCAGGCACAATGGGGGTTATGGCGGCCAAGGAAATGGCTGGCACATGGGCGGTTATGGCGGCTACGGA
>CAZGPF010000091.1:0-1997 GCA_964527275.1 uncultured Desulfosarcinaceae bacterium | reverse complement strand
GGCACATGGGCGGTTATGGCGGCTACGGATATGGCCGTTCCGGCGAGCTTTCCGAAGAGACTAGAGAGAAGATCCATGCCTCCCGCGAGGCATTTTACAAGCAGACCCGCCAACTGCGTAACCAGTTAGAAGATGCCCGGATCGCCCTGCGTGATGAGATTCGCAAAAAGTCGCCCGACAAGAGTAAAATGGTCAAACTGCAAACCTCGCTCTCCTCCCTGAGGGCCGAATTTGACCAAAAAGCCTTGAGCCATGATATTGCGATGCGCAAGCTGCTTCCCGAAGAGTACCACCGCGGCGGTTATGGTCGCGGCCAGGGCTATGGCCAGGGCTATGGCTATTGTGAGGATTAGCGACTCACCAGCAAGCGGGCACCCTAAAGGCCACGGTAGTCCACTCGGGGTCGTGCATCGGGATCATGGGTCGCACAGGTCAGGGTAGTGATGGAGGCATGGGCCGGATAAACAACCGCAAACCCTGCCTCCAGAAGCCTGGTTTTGCTTTTGGGTATCACGGCCACGCCTTTGGCCCACAGCACCATGAAGGTGACCACATCGCCGTGAGTCACCGCAGCAACCTCTCCTCCGGCGTACCGCGCCTGCAGGCGCCGGAGGAACTCTCGCGCACGGGCCACGATATCTTCAGGCTGCTCGCAGCCAGCCGCCGCCTCGGTGTATATATCGCCATCCTGGGCGGCGACCTCCGATTCCGGGCGGCCTTCGTATGCGCCGCGCACCTCGTTGATCAGGTTGGAGACCTCGATCTTCAGATGTGGATTGTGCCGTTGGATCATCGCGGCCGTCTGGCGGGCGCGCAGCAAGGGACTGGTGAACAAAGCCCGCACCACCCGACCGTTGAGATAGCGACCGACCGAGTCGGCTTGCTCACGACCCCTGGCGCTCAGCCGGAAACCGGGCAGCCGGCCGTAAAGAATCCTTTGGGGGTTGTGCACCTCGCCGTGGCGGACCAGGTGAAGCTTAAAGGAGGTGGCAGGCATGATTGGCGCGGCTCTCCTAATGTTTGTGAGGCTGCCGGCCCATAGGATGTGCGTGCTCGTGGACATGCGGCTGGTGGTTGATGTCGGCGATGAGCTTACCCTCTTGCAGGGTCTGGAAGGCGGTGACCATGTCAGCCATGAAGTCGAACTCGTGGCAGATGAGAATATAGGAGAGATTGAGGCCCCGCAGCACCTCTTTGAGCCGCTCCTTTGTCTTCTCGTCCAGACCGCTGGTGGGTTCATCCAACAGGAGCACTTCGGGTTCCATGGCCAGCACCGTGGCCAGGGCCACCAGTCGCTTTTCGCCCCCCGAGAGTTTGAACGTCACCCGCTCTTCAAAGCCTGCAAGGCCCAGTTTGCCCAGGGTAGCCCGCGAGATGGCCAGGGCCTCTTCCCTGCCCTTGCCCATGTTCAACGGACCGAAGGCCACGTCCTCCAGTACGGTGGGGGAAAAGAGCTGATCGTCGGCATCCTGGAACAGCATACCGATGCGTTGGCGGACTTTGACGAAATCCTTTTCCGCGCGCACTCTTTGACCGAAGATTTCGATGCGGCCGGCAGCCGGGATCAACAGGCCCATGACGATCTGAAACAAGGTAGTCTTGCCGCTGCCGTTGGGCGCCACCCAACCGAGGCGTTCTCCCCGGCGCATGCTAAAATCGAGGTCCGATATCAGCGGGGCGCGCCCGGGAAAGGCAAAGCTGATTTTGCTGAGTCGGATAATGATTTCGTCTGCGGCCATGGGTCAAGATTTAGCACACAAGGGACCGCTTTGTCACGCTCCAGGAGGCCTCCCATCAGCGGCCTGCAAAGCGTATGCTGGTTGAGAAATTCGACTGCCTGCATGTGTTGACGTATTGCAGCCCTTCAGGCGTGCCAAGACGCTCATAAGCGCTGGAGCCAGCTACCCAATAATAGCATCATACCAGAGACCTTGACCGCCCATCATCATGCAATATCTAAAGACGCACGTAACTACTCAGCGTAATGGCAAAAAGCA
>CAZGPF010000090.1:0-6188 GCA_964527275.1 uncultured Desulfosarcinaceae bacterium | reverse complement strand
GGTGCCCTGTGAACGCTTACCTGTTATCAATTTGAATGCAGGTGAAGTGCGCCTTGTTTTATGATACAAAACGAAAAATCCTCTTGCTCTGCCGCGTTGGAAGTTAAACTTTAAAATTCGAGCTTCGAATCATGAAACCTCGCCCCGCCGCCGCGAAGGCCAAACCGTTTCGACTGGTAAAATATTTTTCGTTCTCCAGCTTGATTTTGATATTCTGCGGCACCATCGTCCTGTCGGTGCTCAACACCCACTGGATTCGCTCGGTGCAGTTTACCAAAAGCGAAGATTACGCGCTCTTGCTGATCGAAAACCTGAACCACGAGGTATTCGTGCAATTTATCCTGCCGGTAGGCCTAAAATACGGTAAGATCGAACTTCGACAACAGGACCAGTTCGAACGCCTGGACGGTGTCGTGCGCGGCACACTGCGCAGCTTCAATGTCGATCTGGTAAACATTTACGGCCTCAAGGACCTGGTGGCCTACAGCTATTCCCAAGATCTGATCGGCATCGAAAACCACGGTGGTGCCGACTTCCAGAAGGCCCTGGTCGGCGGCTCCTCCTCCAAACTGGTTCAGAAGGGAAGCTTCTGGGAACTGCTGCTTGGAGCCCCGAAGGAGATCAAGATCATCACCTTTGCACCCTTGCGGGCCGTAAATCCGCTCTCTCCGATTTCCGGCCCGGTGCTGGGCGTGGTTGAGCTCGTGCAGGATCTCTCGGAAGATTATGAGTCTGTTTTTCGCTATCAAGTGATGATCCTGGTCACCGCCAGCGGCGTCATGCTGATCTTGTTTCTGATCATGACTATTGTCGTTAAACGGGGTGAGGGTATCATCCGCAACCGCGCCCAGGAGCGCCTGGAGTTAAAAGAACAACTTAGCCGGGCCCAGAACTTGTCGACCCTGGGCGAGATGGTGGCCGCAGTCTCCCACGAAATCCGCAACCCACTGGGGATCATCAGCAGCTCGGCCGAACTGATGCAAAAGAGAGTCGCCCTCGACGAAGATGCTTCCCGAATTTTGCATATCATCATGGAGGAGTCGAGACGCCTGAACAATATTATCACCGATTTCCTGAACTTCGCCAAGCCAAGGGAACCGAACCTCTTTGCGTGCCAGATCGAGGAGGTGGTCGCCAGGAATATTGAATCTCTGGCGTCTCACCTGGATGATAAGGGCTGTCTCATCCGTACCCGGTATGATCACGACCTGCCGGAGATCCACGCCGATGCCGACATGCTCTACCAGGCAGTACTCAATATCCTGATAAATGCCATGCAGGCCATGCCCGACGGCGGCAATATCGATATCACCGGAAGGAGCGACGCCGGGAATCTGCGCATAACCTTTGAAGATCAGGGCGGCGGGGTGGCAAAAGAGGTCTTGGATAAAATCTGGGACCCTTTCTTCACCACCAGGGACAAGGGGACAGGGTTGGGGCTGGGGATTGTAAAAAAAATCATTGAGGCCCATGACGGGCGGATCTGGATCGAAAATCGAAACAGGGGCGGTACCCGGGTGGTGATCGAACTGCCCGTGCGAGACCCCGGAGCCGCATAGCAAACATACCCGGGAGGAGACCTTTGGATACCATCTTAATCGTCGATGATGAGAAGAACTACCCGCTGGTACTGAGCGCGGTGCTGCAAGAGGAGGGGTTTGAAACCCTGATGGCCCACAGCGCCATAGAAGCGCTTGAAATTATAGATAATTCAAGTATCGACCTCGTGCTCACGGACATGAAGATGCCCGCAATGGACGGCATGCAGCTGCTGGCGAAAATCAAAGCCAAGGACCCGCAACTGCCCGTAATAATGATGACCGCCCACGGCAGCGTAGAAAAGGCAGTCGAAGCCATGCAAAGGGGGGCCTACAATTATATTCTCAAGCCCTTTGACAATGAACAGCTGACCATCTTCGTCAACAAGGCCCTCTCCATGTACCGAGTGGTCAAGGAGAACCGCCGGCTGCGCAGTGCCGTGGAGTTGCGCTATAGCTTCGGCAACATCATCGGCAAAAGCAAATCGATGCGGAGTATCTTCGCAACTATCGGCAAGGTGGCGCCGACCACCGCCACCGTGCTGATCGAAGGTGCCAGCGGTACCGGCAAGGAGCTGGTGGCCAAATCGATTCACTTCAACAGTCAGCGCCGCAACAGGCCCTTCGTGGCCGTCAACTGCTCAGCCCTGGCGGAAAGTCTGTTGGAGAGCGAGCTGTTCGGCCATGAAAAGGGCGCCTTTACAGGCGCCGTGGCCATGAGGAAGGGACGCTTCGAACTTGCCGATGGCGGGACCCTCTTTCTGGATGAGATCGGCGAATTGTCGACCTCGCTACAGGTCAAACTGCTGCGGGTTCTACAGGAGCATATTTTCGAACGTGTCGGCGGCGTGCGCCCCATCGCCGTCAACATCCGGCTGCTCGCGGCAACCAATAAATCCCTTAAAGAGGAGATCAGCGAAAACCGCTTCCGCGAAGACCTCTTCTACCGGCTCAATGTGGTCCACATCGTCCTGCCTCCCCTGATGAACCGCCTGGAGGACATCCGCCCCCTCGCGGCCCATTTCATCGAAAAATACTCTGGTCAACACCAGGCGGGCTTTCCTGACATGCATATGGAGAAGGAGGTCGAACGGCTCTTTTTCGATTACAGTTGGCCGGGTAATGTGCGCGAACTGGAAAACGTCATCGAACGCGCCATGGTCATGTGCGACGGGCCGGTCATAAAGGTGGAGGATCTGCCCGGGGACTTCAGGAAGAGCGCCTTTCAGGACGGCCGCTTACGGATGGAGGGCTTGCCCGTCAAGGCAACCTTGTATGCGACCTTGGCCCACGTGGAAAAGGAGATGATCAGACGCGCCCTGCGCGAAACCGGCTATGTCCAATCCCATGCCGCCCGACTGCTGGGAATCGGAAAGAGCGGATTGAACCAGAAGATCAAGAAGCACGGTATCAGACTGGGGTAAGGCGGCCCCCTATTTACGCACGAGGCCGGCGTAAAACGAGTCTGGAAAGTCGGTTAAAAGCCGCCCGAAAACTTCCTCACGCTCAGCGGTCTGGCCCATCTGCGCATGCAGACTACCCAGGTTGAACAGGGCCGCGTCTTGCAGCATAGAGTCGGTGCCGGCCGCGATCTGTTTGTAATAGTTCATAGCCTGGGCATACTCACCCTTTTGCTGGTGGGCCGAAGCCAGCCCGTTCATGATCACATTTGCCAGGGAGGGCTCTTTTTTAAACTCTTCCAGGGCCACTTGATAATTTTTGACGGCATCGTCATAGGCCTCGGCCGCCAGGCAGTAGTGGCCAAAGATAATGCGCCCCAACCTGCCGGCCGGCTGACGCGCATAGCTCTTCAGCAGGATATCGAAATCAGCCTGCGCCGCCGCCAGGGCTTTGGCTGCCTGGTCATCTCCTGCCTGGGCCTGGTACTTGACCATGGCCCGGCTCAAGAGGGCTTGTGCTTTTGATGCCCGGTCCGCCCTGAAAATCCCATATGCGGAGATCACCAGCACGACACCGATAAAAATGCCCGCGCCCCAGACCAGGGCCCGGGTGTTCTCCCGGGCCCAAGAGATCAGGCGGCCCGTCGTGGTGATAAACTCATCCGGCTGTTTTAACAACTGTTTACGGGTCACGCGCTTCTTGGCCATTACTCCTCCAAAAACATTCGAATCGATTTCCACTCTGCACCCGGGACATTGGCACCCACAACCTGACAGACAGCCTGGCCGCAGCGGGAACCCAATGCTCCGCAACGGACCAACGGCCATCCTTTGACCAGGCCGTACAGAAAACCTGCGGCCCACAGATCGCCGGCGCCGGTGGTATCCACGGCGCTGCCGTTACCATAGGCCGCCACGGGCCACTGCGTGCCGGCATGGGCGATGCGGCTGCCGCGGGCACCAAGCTTCAGCACGGCCAGATCCACCCGCCGGCTCAAGGCGTCCAGGGATTGGTACTCATCGCCGATCCCTGTATAAGCCAGGGCTTCGTCTTCGTTGGCAATGAGAATATCCACGAATTCAGCAATCAAGCCCGGCAGGATTTCCCTATTCTGCTCCACCACCGTGAAGCTGGCAAGATCGAGGCATATCTTGGCTCCCGCCTGTTGGGCCGAGGTCAGTACGGCCTGCATCAGGTCGGGATTAAAAAGCAGAAAACCTTCGATATGCACTACGGCACCATTTTCAAAACAGGCCGGGGTGATCTCTGCGGGCCGCGTTTCCGATGCCGCGCCCAGGCAGGTCAACATGGATCTTTGGGCGTCCGGCGTGATGATGGACAACACGCGTCCGGTAGCTGTAGGCGATTCAAACAAGATGGTTTCGACGCCCTGGTTTTGCAGATCGGCACTCAGCTGCCGGCCCACGGGACCGCTGCCGAGCTTGCCCACGAAGCGGGATCGACCGCCCAATTGGGCAATGCCGACCATCGTATTGCAGGCCGAGCCTCCGGGCACGACTCGCGGCCGACCCGAGGCAAGCTTGACCGTTGCATCGATGGCCCCCTGCTCCACATAGTTCATGCCGCCCTTGGTGGCGCCGGCCACCTCGATAAATGACTCCTCTGCATGGATCAAAATATCGATCAAGGCCGCGCCCACGCCCACTACCAAATCCTTTTTGCTCTGCATGGGTTCATAACTGGTCATGCGGTCACCATACCAAAGAGTCAAGAATCCAGCCCACGTCTCCGTCGGCATGTTCGATCTTCAGCCAGCTCCCCTCTTTCAGCAGAACCTTGAATGGGGTTCCCCTGTCCGCATCAAACACCAATGCGTGCTCGGTGTCGGGTCCAGAACGAATATTGGCCCACCGTACACTAACAATCACAGTGTTGGATTTATCTACCAGTGAAGAGTGAATCCAGCCCTCGTCGCCTTCGAAATCCTTGAAGCGATACCAGGCATCTCTCTTCTCGACGACTAACAAAGGATGATATTGTTCGATTTGCCACAGGGTATCCGCCTTGGTGGAGGGCGCGGCCCGTACATTGGCCACACTGCCCTTTACGGCGACACGTTCTGCGGCCGCCGCCGGGCCGGCTGCCAGTAGCAGGCCGATCAAGAGAACAAAATATCGTGCCGCTTGCATATTTCAACTCCTCAGCTATGGGCTTCAAGAAGATGATTTCGGCGAGCATAGATAGAGACGACGATGGTGTTTAGCATATATCCGGTCGCTAACAAGGCCAAAATCTTCTCCTCATGCCTATATGGGTGCCACCTGAATCTTGTGGGCCAGTCCGCGCCCCAGCACGAGACGCCTGTAGTCCACCGCCACCACCAACTGGCCCTGACCGACGTTGGCAATCACCTCGACATGATCGCCGATGCGTAACCCCATAGTCAGCAGACGCATCCTGGACCCGACTCCACCCGTGAAATCCTTGATCACCAGACGCTCTCCCCGACGGGCTGCTACCAAGGCAATCTGAAAGTCGTGCCGGTCGAGGCAGCGACGGCAAATGCCGTAAAGTTCCATTTTGTGCTGCAACAGGTGAAACCCGTTTTCAGCGGCGATTTTCAATTGCATGCGTTCCAGCCCCTGGTTCTCGAACTCGAAGATGCCTTTGCACCTGGTACAGATCATGTGGTCATGGTGCTGGCCCAGATGGCGATGTTCAAAACGCGCTTCTCCGTTGTTGAAGCGATTCTTGCGGGCGAACCCATATTGACACATCAACTCGATGGTATCGCCGATAAACTCTTGCGAGAGATTAAAACCAGCGCCATTCACCAGGGCGGTCAACTCCTGGACCGTGACATGGTGTTCCGTTCTCAAAAAGAGTTCGAGTACCACCAGGCGGTCGTCGAAACGATCGATGCGGTCCTTTTGAAAAAGCTTTATAAACTGCTGTTTTTCCTGCTTATGAATTGTATGCGGGGCCATGGCGACTCCTGGATCGAAGCAGTGGAGGCACTTAGGACGAATGGCCGGGAAGATCCCAGGTGGTGCAGGAACCACCCGAGCAGGTACGAGTTTTGGCGGATGCGTGCCCACCCTCTCCTTTACTGGAAGTCATCTTGTACTGGGTGGAACTCAAAATGCGTTCCAGCTCGGGGTCGCCGCACTTGCGGCAAGCCATGTCTACCTCATCATCATTCGAGCCCATAACAAGGATCTCCATATATTCTTCACACTTGAGGCACTTAAATTCATAGATCGGCATAGTAACTCCTTAGGATCATCC
>CAZGPF010000089.1:0-6226 GCA_964527275.1 uncultured Desulfosarcinaceae bacterium | reverse complement strand
CGCTATATGGAAAGGCCTGAAGGGCCGAAGATGAAGTGCTCTGAGTAGTTACCTTATTTGTTTCTATCGAGAGCCTATGCAGTACGCTTGAAACATACAGTGTTCGTAGTACTCAATGGCTTGTCGCAAGGGATTAAAATTTAAAGCCCCTAGGCTGCATACAAGAGAGCAACAGTGACCATAAACCAGCCGCCTGCTTAACATGGACATAGTGGTTTGACAAGGCCTATTGGTGAGCGATATTCGGCGGCAAATTTATGCGTGCGGTCTGGAAGCGTGACCTGCCAGGAGCATCGGAATTGAGGTCTGGAGTAGTGCTGAAACGTTGCAACACAACTTTCAACTTAGTACGCTGAAATCGGAACTCTGAAGTTTCCAGTAGAGCCCACGAGATGCCATCAAGCTGGCATGTGTGCCTTGCTCCGCCACCCGCCCTTGCTTAATCACGACAATGTGATCGGCCCCCCGCGCCGTGGAAAGGCGGTGGGCCACGATGACGCAGGTACGCCCGGCCATCAGATGCTCCAGGGCCTGGTGGACGGCGGCTTCGGTTTGGGAGTCGATATAGGAGGTGGCCTCGTCCAGCAGGATGATCCGGGGGTCCCTGGCCAGTGCCCGGGCAATGGCCACGAGCTGCCGTTCACCGCTCGAAAGGCTGGTGCCGCCTTTGACCAGCGGCGTCTCAAGGCCCTGGGGCAGACGCGCCACCAGCTCGGCGCAGTTGGCGGCAGCGACGATTTGGGCCCTGCGCTCGGCCGGTAGCGCTCCGGGGTCGGGAAAGATATTCTGGCCCAGCGTGCCGGAAAAGAACATCGGGTCCTGGGGCACCAGGGCCATCTGCGACCTGAGCTGGCCCTGCGGCCATGTAGGCAAGGTCTTGCCGTCGAGGAGAATCTGGCCTGCATGGGGGTCATACAGTCGCAGGATCAGATTGAGCACGCTGGTTTTACCCGCGCCTGTGGGACCTACCAGGGCGACGGTTTGGCCCTGGCGCACATGAAAGCTCAGGTTCTGCAGGACCGGGTCGTCTGGATTGTAGGCAAACGAGACGCCTTCGAAGACCAGCCTTTGGTCTCCAGCCACACTTTTCGCCCGTTGCGCCGCAGAGGCCGGGGCCGGGGTCAACTGCTGGCTAGTATCCAGCAAGGCGAAAATCCGCTCGGCCGATGCCATGGCATTTTGCAGAATATTATAGTTCTCCGCCACTTCTCTTAAAGGGCGAAAAAACATGCGCATGTAAGATATGGCCGCCACCAGCGTGCCCAGGCTGATACTGGCTTCCAGCACGTGCAGGCCGCCGTAAAAAATCAACACCGCGATGGCCACGATTCCCAGCATCTCTATGACCGGCATGAAGACGGCAAAAATATGAATTTGACGCCGGCCCAGGAGATAGTTTTCGGCATTCAAGGTGGCAAAGCGACGATAGTTGGCCCCCTCCCTGCAAAAGGCCTGCACGGTCTGGATGCCCTCAATCGACTCGGCCATGCGGGTATTGATTTGGGCCACCTTGATGCGCTGTTCACGAAAGACATCCCGGGCGCTGGAGGCGAACCGCCCCGAGGTCCAGATGACGATGGGCAGCACCGTAAATCCGGCCAGGGCCAGACGCCAGTCCATAAAGATCAAGACAGCGGCAATGCCCAGCAGCAAAAACAGGTCCTTGAACACCAGGGCTATGAAGGTGGTGAAAAGTTCATGCATGTTCTGCACATCATTGGTCATGCGCGTGACCAGCCGCGCCACCGGCTGATGGGTAAAAAAAGCCATGGCCTGCCGCTGAAGATGGTCGAAGAGCTTCAGCCTGAGATCGTGCATCACACGGTGGCCAGCGTACTCCATTATCATCCTGCGTAAGAAGGTGCAGACAAAATCGGCGCTCACCACGGCCAGAAAGGCAAGCACCACCAGGCCGAGCGCGTTGATATCGGGCCGCAGCAAGGCCATGCGCTCCTCGGAGGAGAAGCGTTCAAGGTCCGCATAGGCAATCTGCCATGTACCGTCGCCGGGCGAAAAGAGGTGCGGGTATCGTTCCATCACACGCCGCACAGCCGGATCGGTTGCATCGACCATCACCGTGCGGGCACCGCTATGCTTGTCCTGCGGGGGAACGATATGCCCGTCTATGGCCAGCTTGGTAAAATAGGGAATGACCAACTCGAGGAGGGTAATCACCGTCACCAGCATTATCGACACCACGAGCAGCTTGCGGTAGGCCGCGACGAAGGGCCATAGCCGTTTTAGCAGTCGTAAGTCGTAGGGCTTGCCCAGCCGTTTTTCCTCCGCATAGCCGTAATCAAATCGCATCTTCCATCTCCTGAAGGGCATGAATGCGCGCGTAGTAACCGTCTGCGGATAGCAGTTGCCTGTGGGTGCCGCTCTCCACTATGTCTCCCCGGGAGAGGCAGATGATGTGGTCGGCAAACCGCACGGCCGAAAGGCGATGGGATACGATGAGAATGGTCTTAGCACCGGCCAGCCGGGCGATGGTGTCGGCGATGCGGCTGCCAGTGGCCATATCCACCTGGCTGAAGGGGTCGTCCAGCAGCAAAATGGGTGCATCCACCAGCAGGGCCCTGGCCAGGGCTATGCGCTGTTTCTGGCCCCCGGATAGTAAGATGCCCTTCTCACCCACCACCGAATCCAATCCTGCCGGGAACGAAGCGATGGTGGCGCTCAGGACGGCATCCTCGATGCTCTGGGCCATCCGCTCCTGGCTGGCTTGCGGGACGCCGAACAAGATGTTCTCCCGGATGGTGCCGGCAAACAGGAAAGGCTCCTGGGGAACATAGGCGATGTTGCGGCGCAGATCGGCAAGTCGCAGACTGCTCACGTCGTATCCATCGACTTTCACGCGGCCCTGGCCGGGTTGGTAGAGCCGGAGCACCAGACGCAACAGAGTGCTCTTGCCCCCGCCGGCCGGCCCCACGATGCCCAGTACCTCGCCGGGGGCCACCTTGAGATCGATCCGGCTGAGAACATTATGCCGGTCATAGGCAAAGGAGAGGTTTTCAAAGGCAATGGCCCCACTGGCCCGAGGCAGGGGACGGGCATGGGGGTGATCGGCAATTTCCGGCAGGCGTTCAAAAATGGTCCGCAGCCGTTCGAGAGAGGCACCGCCCCTTTGAATCAGATTGGTCACCCATCCCAGCGCCATCATGGGCCATGCCAGCAGGCCCAGGTAACTGATGAAGGCCACGAAATCGCCCGGTGTGATCTCCCCCATGATGGTCCTGCGGCCCCCGAAATAGAGCACCAGGGCCAGGCTCAAGTTGGTCAGCAGGATCATAACGGGAAAAAAGAAGCTGATAACGCCCACCAATTTAATATTTTCCCCGACATAGTTCCGGGAGACTGACTGAACCGACCGCAAAGCGGCCTGCTCGCCATGGTGGGCCTTTATCATGCGAATGCCGGCAAACTGCTCCCGCACCGCCTCGGTCAGATCTGAGAAGGATGTCTGCACCTTCTTGTACCCCTGGTGCATCCGTTTGCCCAGCAGCCGCGTGCTTAAAACAATAAGGGGCATGGGGATCAAAATATAGAGCGTCAAGCTCACATGGATGTAGAGCATGAATCCAATCGAGGCGGCGCCCAACAGCAGGGCATCGTTGATGGCCACCAGACCCATGCCGGCCGCCATGCGCACCTGCTGAACATCACTGGTGGCATGTGCCATCAGATCGCCGGTTTCGGCATGGTCGAAGTAGGCCGGGGGCAGGGTCTGGATATGATCCAGCAGCTGGTTGCGCAGGGTCTCCTCCAACCGGCAGGCCGTACCCAGCAGGCAGCGGCGCCAGATATAGCGGAAGGTGCCGATGAGCAGCGCCAGCACTGTCAGGGTCAGGGCCTGGAGCCCCAGGCTGCCCAGGTCGGCGTCGAGCAGCGTTAAGTCGTCCACTGCGCGTCCAATGACTCGCGGAATGAGCAGTTGGAGCAGGTCCACGAAAATCAGCGCCAGCAGGCCCGCACTGATGACGCGCCACTGGGATTTAAAATGGGGGCTGATTAAGTCCATAATCTTCATAGGCACGAAGCCTACCATAAAACGGAGTCATGGGGTGGTCAAATCATCGAATTGGTTAAAAATTATCCCATCATGCCCTAAATTGACTTTGCCTGGGGGGGTTGTTAGAAGGTGCCCATGGAACTGGGCATGGTGGTTGAATTTATCGACAGCCAGAAATTAGTCTGTGCCGTCGTCATGGAGATAAAAAGATTACGCCTGCGTTTGCTGACCGAGAATAATCGGGAGGTAAAACTTGCTGCGGGACGAGTGGCGCACCGCTCGGCCGCAAGCCTCGACCCCGGTGAACGGCGCGAGAAACTGGTTGCCGCCCTTAAAGAGATCTCCGCTCGCCGCGCCGCCTTGAGCCGGCAAGTAGATATCCAGGAGATTTGGGAAGTGGTCGGCGGCGAAGAGGAGTGGATCGATCTGCCCACCATGACGGCGCTGGCCTTCAGCGACCAGACCGACAGCGACCACTCATCGGCGGTGCTCCGCTGCCTGTTCGATGACCGGCTCTATTTCAAGTTCAAGGTGGACCGTTTTTTCCCCTATACAAGCGAGCAGGTGGAACAGATCACAGCACGGCGGCGCAAGGCCGAAGAGCGTGAACGCCTGATCGATGCCGGCGCCGCCTGGGTGCGGCGCCTACTCAACGACCAGGAGGCGCAGCCTCCGCAGGATGCCGATGCTGTGTGCGAGGTGCTTGCATCGTACTATCTTTTTGAAAAGGAGAGCCCCCACCGGGATACGGCCCGGGCGATTCAAAAAAAAACCGATGCCGCCGGTCCAGGCGCCATCTTTAGCTTTCTGACCACAGTCGGCGTGTGGCAGCCGGATGAAAACCTCGATCTGCTGCGTTACGACATTCAACCCTCATTTCCCGCTGCTGTCGAAACCCATGCGCATATTCTGTGCCGCGACGCCACGTTGGCGTTCAACGATCGGCGGGACCTGCGCCATCTACCCATGATCACCATCGACGGCTCCTCGACCGTCGATTTCGACGATGCCCTCAGCATCAGCGTGACCGAGGCGGGGATCGAGCTGGGTATCCATATCACCGATGTGGGCCACTATGTGACCAGAGACGATCCAGTGGACCAGGCGGCCCGTGAACGGTGCAGCTCGATCTACATGCCCGACGCCAAGATTTCCATGCTGCCTTCACAATTGGCCGACGACCTTTGTAGTTTGAAATTGGGACAAGACCGTCCGGCCATCAGTACCCTGGTGCGCCTGACCCCCCAGGCTAAAGTCATCGACTATGAGATCGTCCCCAGTCTTATCCGTGTCAGCAGGCAACTCACCTTCCATGAGGCCGACCTTTTGGTCGAGGAGGATCACGGCATCCAGGCGATGCTGGCCGTTGCCCGGGAGTACCGCCGACAGCGCCTGGCCAACGGCGCGCTGATCATCGAACTGCCCGAGATCAAAGTATGGCTCGATGGCGACAAGATTCCCAGGGTCTCTGCGGCCAACCGCGAGAGCCTAGGCCGCATGCTGGTGGCCGAATTGATGATCCTGGCCAACGAATTGGCGGCCCGCTTCCTTGCAGACCGCAATCTGCCGGCCATCTTCCGGTCGCAGCTCGAACCACGGCAGCGGCTGTTCAACGATAACGACGGCAGCCTGTTTCAAAACTACATGCAGCGCAAACAGATCAATCGATTCATGCTAGGCAGTAGCCCCGAACCACATGCCGGTTTGGGGTTGGCACAATATCTCACCAGCACATCGCCCATCCGCAAGTATTCAGACATCGTCACCCAAAGGCAGTTGCGGGCGGCTTTCGGTATGCAAGCTGCCTATACCCGGCAACAGATCGAACAGATCATCATCGATTGCGCCGAACCACTACGACGCGTGGGACGGGTTCAGTACCGCCGCCACCGCTACTGGCTGTTAAAACATCTGCAAACGTGCAGCGGGCAAAAATACGAAGCCCTTGTACTCTCAAAACGCCACGCTGGCTATCTGGTGCTGCTCCAGGACTATATGCTCGAATGCCCCCTCCGTGGTGCCGAGGGCGTCACCCTGCGACCGGAAGACCTGGTTCAGGTTACCCTGCAGCATGTCAATGCGCGCAACGATGTTCTGACCGTGGTATTGGGGTAGGGGCAAAATGGGCTTTAGGGCCTGATAGAGGGATGAGATTGTAGCGTGGTATATCTCCAGCCGGCAGGCCATTTCGCGGGCTTCATCAGCGGGCCCAGGGCC
>CAZGPF010000088.1:0-6229 GCA_964527275.1 uncultured Desulfosarcinaceae bacterium | reverse complement strand
TATATGGAAAGGCCTGAAGGGCCGAAGATGAAGTGCTCTGAGTAGTTACGAATTAACAAACACCCGCGGAACTCGCTCCATCAAATTGGTCACCACCTCATAATTGATGGTATTCAAATTTTGGGCGATCTCGTCCGTCGTGATCATCTGATCGCCCTGGCGGCCGATGATGACCACTTCATCCCCCACCTTGGCCTCTGTATCTATCCCCACATCGATCATGGTCAGGTCCATGCAGACACGTCCGGTGATGGGCGCCCGTTTGCCACCCACCAGCATTGCTCCCCTGTTGGACAGAGCGCGGCTGAAACCATCGCCGTATCCCACCGCGATTGTGGCGATGTTCGTGGCGTGCCTGGCCTCCCAGGTGCAGCCGTAGCTGATTTTGGCACCCTGGGGTACGCGCTTAAGATGCACAATCCGCGCTTTGAGTTGCAGGGCCGGTTTGAGATCGAGTCGTTTTTTCTTCACATTGTCGGAGGGGTACAACCCATAGGCGGCAATGCCGGCTCGCACCATGTCCATGTGGCTCTGGGGAAGATCTATGATGGCGCCGCTGTTGGCGGCATGGTGTATGGGAATGATCAGGCCGGCCTCTTCAACCTCCCCGACCAGGCGCTTGAAATGTTCCAACTGAATTTGGGTATAGCTCTTGTCGGCCGCGTCACTGGCGGCAAAGTGGGTCCAGATGCCCTCCAGTGCCAGGTTTTGCAGTCTGCCGATGTGCACGATTTCGTTCACCGTCCTTTGGCTCGGCCTGGTACCATCGATGGCATCCGTGCGTGGCGGATCGGATAGCAGGCCCAAGCGTCCCATGCCGGTATCCAGCTTGAGGTGGATGACAAGCCGCTGGTTTTTTTTCAGGGCGCTTGACAGGCGTCGGGCACCTTCCAGGGAGAAGACGCTGGCCCAAAGGTCGTGGGCCGCCAATTGGGGGGCTTGCGCTGGCGGCGTATATCCACAAATCAGAATCGGCGCTTCGATTCCGGCCTTGCGCAACTCGAGGGCTTCTTCCACGCGGGCCACGCCCAACCGCGTGGCGCCGCCCGCCAGGGCTGCCCGGGCGGTCTCAACGGCGCCGTGGCCGTAGCCGTTGGCCTTGACGGCGATCATCAGTTCGGCATCGGGATGGGTGATACGCCGAAGTTCCGCCACATTATGCGCGATGGCGGTTACATCGATTTCAGCCCAGACCAGGGGAGCCTCCATTTGAACCTCGCCGCTGCATGCAATTCAGGTGGTGGAATTAATTTCTCTGTCTCGGAGCATTGCGTCCACGGGGGTATATGCCAAGCCAAATGCCGAGGCCACGCCTTCGTTGGTCACCTTGCCCTGGATTACGTTGGCCCCGGATTTTATCTCTGCGCTCTCCGCCATTGCCCGGTGCCATCCCTTGGTGGCGATCTCCACGGCGTATGGCAGTGTGGCGTTGGTCAGGGCCAGGGTGGAGGTCATGGCCACGGCCCCTGGCATATTGGACACGCAGTAGTGCACGATGCCGTCCACATCGTAGATCGGATCGGCATGGGTGGTGGGTCTTGAGGTCTCGAAGCAGCCCCCCTGGTCGATGGCCACATCCACCAGGACCGCGCCCGGCTTCATGGTTGCGAGCATCTTGCGGGTGATAAGACGCGGGGCCTTGGCGCCGGGAACAAGGACGGCGCCGATGACGGCATCGGCCTTAGTGATCAAATGGCGAATGGCCGCCGGATTGGACATGATTAAGAAGCAATTGGGCGGCATGACATCATCCAGGTATCGCAACCGGCGCAGGTTGTTGTCCAGCAGGAAGACCTTGGCTCCCAGGCCGCAGGCCATTCTAGCCGCCTGGGTACCCACCACACCCCCGCCGATGATCACGATGGTGGCCGGGTCCACGCCCGGTACACCCCCGAGCAGCACCCCGCGTCCGCCATGGGGCATCTCAAGATATTTGGCGGCCTGCTGGATCGACATGCGGCCTGCGACTTCACTCATGGGGGTCAAAAGGGGCAAGGCGCCGTCACGACTCTGAATGGTTTCATAGGCCATATTGATCGAGCCGCTTCGGATCAAGGCCCTGGTCAAGGTCTCATCCGCCGCCAGGTGAAGATAGGTGAAGATAATCTGGTCTTTGCGAAGCATGTCAAACTCCGCAGGCTGAGGTTCCTTGACGTGCATCACCATCTGGGCATGGGCATAGATCTCGGCCGGTGTAGGGACAACTATTGCGCCAACCTCAGTATAGGCGCTGTTGTCGAATCCGGACCCCAGGCCGGCATCTTGTTCGACCCACACCTGGTGGCCCTTTTGGCGTATGACTTCCACGCCCGCCGGGGTCATGGAGACACGATGCTCTTCGGTTTTAATCTCTTTCGGGATTCCTACAAGCATGGTGACCTTAGTTGATGGGGGCGTGCTTGTCGCGGTTTTGGTCTGTCATCTCAAAGGGCATGTCATTGCCGGTAAAGAGCTTCTCTCCCGGTGCCAGCACCAGCGCATGGGCCAGGACTTCATCCATGTGCTCCACGCTGACGACCTCCAATTGTTTGGCGATGGAGGAGGGGATATCATCAAGGTCTTTTTCGTTCTCTTTGGGAATGATAATCTTCTTCACGCCGCCGCGATGGGCCGCGATGATCTTCTCCTTGAGCCCTCCGATGGGCAGCACGCGGCCGCGCAGGGTGATCTCTCCAGTCATGGCCACGTCGCGGCGCGCGGGCCGCTGAGTGAGGGCCGAGACCAGGCAGGTGCACATTACGATGCCGGCCGAAGGACCGTCTTTGGGGATGGCACCTTCGGGAATATGAATGTGCAGGTCGAGTTTGCGGTGGAACCTGGCGTCGATCCCCAGGCAGTGTGTTCTTGAACGCACGAAACTCACTGCGGCCTGAGCCGATTCCTTCATCACGTCGCCCACCTTGCCAGTGACTGTGACCTTCCCGCAGCCCGGCATGGTCATGGTCTCGACGAAGAGCAGTTCGCCGCCCACCTGGGTCCAGGCCATGCCGATGACCATGCCCACCCGGTCCTGGTCTTCGATCTGCGTGCTTTTGAACCTGGGCGGCCCCAGGTATTGCGCCATGTTTTCGCTGCTGACGCCCACGGCCTTTGCGGTCTCGCTTTTGACGATCTTGCGGGCCACCTTGCGGCAGATGGCCGCGATTTCGCGTTCCAGGTTGCGCACGCCAGCCTCGCGGGTATAGCGGTTGATCACCGTGTAGACGGCGTTTTTGGAGATCGTGATCTTCTCCGGCTGCAGGCCGTTCATTTTGATCTGCTTGGGAATCAGGAAATCCTTGGCTATGTTGTACTTGTCGTGCTCGGTGTAGCCGGCTAGACGGATGATTTCCATGCGGTCTTGCAGCGGCAGGGGAATGTCCGGCAGGGTATTGGCCGTGGTGATGAACATGATTTGTGACAGGTCGTAATCAAGATCAAGGTAGTGATCGTTGAAGGCAAAGTTCTGTTCCGGGTCGAGGACCTCTAACAGCGCGGCGCTGGGGTCGCCCCTGAAGTCCATGCTCATCTTGTCAACTTCATCCAAACAGAAGACCGGGTTGTTGATGCCGGCCTTTTTAAGTGATTGGATAATTTTACCCGGCATGGCGCCAATATAGGTACGGCGATGGCCTCGGATTTCGGCTTCATCGCGGACCCCGCCCAGGGAGAGGCGGATGAACTTACGGCCCGTGGAGCGGGCCACCGACCGGGCCAGGGAGGTCTTGCCCACGCCCGGCGGCCCCACCAGGCAAAGGATCGGCCCACGCAGTTTTTTGACCAGGGCCTGCACGGCCAGGTACTCCAGAATGCGCTCCTTGGGTTTTTTGAGGCCATAGTGGTCCTCGTCCAGGATGCGCTCAGCTCCGGTAATATCGATTGTGGCGCGACTGCGTTTGAACCACGGCAGGCTGATGATCCAGTCGATATAGTTGCGCACCACCGTGGCTTCCGCCGCCATGGGGGTCATGAGTTTTAGCTTTTTGAACTCCTGGCGAACCTTGGCGGCCGCCTCCCTGGGCATACGCTTGCGCTTAAGCCTTTTTTCCAGCTCCTTCAACTCGTCGGCGCCATCTTCTTCGCCGCCCATCTCATTGCGTATGGCCCGTATCTGCTCATTGAGGTAGTATTTTTTCTGGGTCTTCTCTATCTGCTCCTTGACCCGTACCTTGATGCGCTGATCCATGCCGTAAACTTCTATCTCCAGGCTGATCAACTCCATGAGCAGTCTCAGGCGTCTGCTCAAGTGAGTGGCTTCGAGAAGCCTTTGTTTGTCTTCGATTTTAAAAGCAAAATGGGAGACCACGCTATCGGCTAACTTGGATGGATCGGACATGCCTTCCACCTTGGCCACCAGATCCTTGGTAATGTTCTTGTTGATTTTGGCGTAGGCCTTAAAGCCCTCCTTAATAGATCGGCCCAGGGCTTCCATTTCGGCCGGTTCGCCGGCAATATCGGGGATCGGCGTCAGTTCGACTTTGAAAAAGTTATCGACCTTCACGAACCGCCGGATGCGGGCCCGGGCCCGGCCTTCCACCATCGCCTTGACCGTGCCATCGTCTAGCCGCACAAGTTGCAGGACCTTGCCGATGACGCCGACAGCATGAATATCTTTCTTGGTTGGGTTGTCGATAGGCGCTTTGTTCTGGGTCGAGAGAAAAATATTCTTGGCTTCGGTATTAATGGCGGCCGAGAGCGCTTTCACCGATTTGGGGCGTCCCACAAACAATGGGGCTTCCATGTGAGGAAATACGACGCTACCGCGTAAGGGCAGCAAAGGCAGCACTTGAGCGACCGGTTTACCGTCATCGTCTTTGAATGGATAGCTGATGTTCACCATATTCTATCAGGTCGTCGTGCCAGGTGGCCACTCGTAATCGAACGCCATCAGGCCTGTTTCTTGGTCTGTTCATAAAGCAGGATGGGATCTTCACCCAGCAAGACAACATCCTCGCCAATGACGCACTCTTTTACATTATCTGCCGAGGGGATCTCGTACATGATGTCCAGCATGCACGCCTCCATTATCGCCCGCAGGCCGCGGGCGCCGGATTTGCGTTTTACCGCTTCGTCGGCGATGGCCGCCAGGGCGCTGTCGGTCAGACGCAGGTTCACGCCTTCCATCTCAAAAAGTTTTTGATACTGTTTGACCATTGCATTTTTAGGTTCGGTGAGAATGCGTACCAGCGATTGGGCGCTCAACTCGTCCAGGGTGGCGATGACCGGCAGACGGCCCAGAAATTCCGGGATGAAGCCGAACTTGATCAGATCTTCGGGCTGGACTTCCTGCAAGGTCTTGCCGATGGTCTCCTCTTTACTTCCAACGATTTTAGCGCCGAAACCCAACGCCTTGGAACCCATGCGGCGTTTGATGATGCCCTCCAGGCCGCTGAAGGTCCCGCCGCAGACAAACAGGATGTTGGAGGTGTCGACCTTGAGGAAATCTTGCTGGGGGTGCTTGCGTCCCCCCTTGGGCGGGACCATGGCCGTAGTGCCCTCGATGATTTTCAACAGGGCCTGCTGGACGCCTTCGCCCGATACGTCGCGGGTTATGGAGGGATTGTCCGATTTACCGGCGATTTTATCGATCTCATCGATGTAGACGATGCCGCGCTTGGCTCTCTCCACGTCGTAGTCCGCGTTTTGCAGCAAGGCGAGGATTATATTTTCTACATCTTCGCCCACATACCCGGCTTCGGTAAGGCTGGTGGCGTCGGCGATAGTAAAGGGCACGTCCAGAAAACGCGCCAGGGTCTGGGCCAGCAGGGTTTTGCCGCAGCCGGTGGGACCGATGAGCAGGATATTGCTTTTCTGGATCTCCACATCCGGGCTGCTGCTTGTGGTGTCGAGGCGTTTGTAGTGGTTGTATACGGCCACGGCCAACATCTTTTTGGCGACCTCCTGCTCGATGACGTACTCGTCCAATCTGATTTTGATCTCCTTGGGCGCCATCAGGTCGGCCAGTTCGCCGCTCTCTTTCTCGGCCTCCTCTTCTATGATCTCGCCGCACAGTTGTATGCACTCGTCACAGATGTAGACCGTCGGCCCGGCAATCAGTTTTTTAACCTCTTTTTGACTCTTGCCGCAAAACGCGCAGAACAGGCTGTTCCTGGGGTTATCTTTTTTAGCCATGGTACCTTCGCCTCCAACTATTAGGTTGTACCTATTCAGGGGGGTTGAAATGAATAATAGATTATAAGCAACTGAACTGTAAGCGTTTGCTTAGGTGCCGGATATGCAAGGCGTCCGG
>CAZGPF010000087.1:0-6371 GCA_964527275.1 uncultured Desulfosarcinaceae bacterium | reverse complement strand
ATATGGAAAGGCCTGAAGGGCCGAAGATGAAGTGCTCTGAGTAGTTACAAAATTTTTAGGGAGACAATTGCATGAAGGCATTGCAGCTGCGAGCCTGGTTGCGCCTGGCCCCGTGGTTTCGAAGTCTACTGTTTGGTCTTAAAAAAACAAGGTTATGCTGGGGTCGGCGGCCACAAGATATCCTGGGACCGGTCGTGGTGTTTGTGCCCCTATCTCCGGCCCGGCTAAACTGCGGCCTGGCGGGCCTGGTATCCTTTCACGGCGGTTCCGCGCCGCTGCCCCGAGGGCAGATCGACGCACTCCAATCGCTGGTCGGCCGTATCATTGATAAACCCTTTGTCGCCGACCTGGACAATCATACCGGCCCGCAAGCGATTCGCGGGCCCGACGCCGCCGCAGTCGAACAGTTGTATCAACGGGCCCTGGAACTCAAGCGGCCCGACCGCTTTTTAGCGCTTTTCAAAAGCCCGCAACTCCGGCAGCAACTGGACGCCTTGAATCAACGGCTGGAGGAATTTGTTAGCGCACACGCCACTTATATTGAGCATCGCATGGGGCACATGCGGAGCGACGCCGTCAGGGCCGCGCATCGACGCTTCCAGAAAATCAAGGACGCGGCCTGGTGTTTGAAAATCGAGCTCCTGGATAACCTGACAAAGGTCGACCGCCTGTCGCATACGCTCGAAGCCCCACTGCCCGATGACGGCATCAAGATTTATAGAAATATCAATGCGGTGCTCAACGGCATCGACCGTCTGGAGGTTCGCGGCCGCGACTCGGCCGGCATTTCATTGCTCTTTCTATTAGACGCCGCAGAGGCCAGGGCGTTTGAAACCTCAGTCGAAGACTCCGGCATGAGCGATGATTTTAATCAAAGAACCGGTCACGCCGTGTTAAGCAGCGGCAGCATCAGCCGGACGACCGACAAACCAGACGGCCTTACCGCTGTCACCATGACCTACAAAGTCGCCGCTGAAATCGGCAGTCTGGGCGACAACGGCGAGCAGCTACGCAGAGCCATAGCACAAGACGGCCTCCTGCGGCTGTTGGCCCAACGCACACACCGCTACCATACGGTATCGGCCCATACCCGCTGGGCCTCGGTGGGTGCCATCACCATTGCCAACTGTCATCCCGTGGATAGCGGCACCGCCGATTGCGATTCAACCAGGGGGGGCATTATTCACGCCTGTCTGAACGGCGATATCGACAACTATCGGGATCTCAGGGAGAGGTGGGAAGCCAGGGGTCGGCAGATACCCGCGCAGATCACCACCGACACCAAGATCATCCCCCTCCAGGTGGAGGACTACATCTCCCAGGGCTACTCATTGGAGGAGGCCTTCCGTCTGGCGGTAAACGATTTCCAAGGTTCGCATGCCATCGCTCTGCACTCCGATCTGGCACCTGGAAAATTTTTCCTGGCGCAGCGCGGCGGCGGCCAGGCGGTTTTTGTGGGCCTGGCCCAGGACCACTATATTCCCACCTCCGAAGTCTATGGTTTCGTTGAGGAGACATCCCGGTTTCTGAAAATCAACGGCGAGAAGATCTTCGACGGTCCCAACGGAGAGACCCAGGGACAGATCTTCATCCTGGATCAAGAGAGCGCCGGCGGAGTGGCGGGTATCGCAGCCTCCTATTATGACGGCACACCCATTGCATTGGATGAGAAAGATATTCAGCAGACACAAATCACCTCTCGGGATATCGATCGCCAGGGCTTTGCGCACTACTTTCTAAAAGAGATCTCAGAATCCCCCCTCTCCGTGGAGCGCACCCTCTCCAACCGCTGGAAAGTCGACGCAAAAAGCGGGCATTACACCATTGCCCTGGAAGAGACCGGGTTCCCAGAAAAGATGACCCGCGCTTTTAAGCAGGACCGAATCCGGCGTGTCTATTTTATCGGCCAGGGCACGGCCGGGGTCGCAGCCCAGGTCAGTGCCGATATCCTGGACCACTATCTCAACGACCCCTCCTTGCGGATCGATGCCCTGAGAGCATCGGAGTTGAGCGGCTTTCGACTCGGCCAGGGCAATGACGACACCAGCATGCAAGAGACTTTGGTGGTGGCCATCAGCCAGTCGGGCACCACCACCGACACCAATCGGGCCGTGGAGATGGCCAGGGCGCGCGGCGCTTACACTCTGGCTATCGTCAACCGCCGCGATTCGGACATCACCTTCAAGGTGGATGGCGTGGTCTACACCAGCAGCGGCCGTGATGTCGAGATGTCGGTGGCCTCCACCAAGGCCTTCTACTCCCAAATCGTCGCCGGTACGCTGATCGGGCTGAAGATTGCCGCCGTCAGAAAATGCCTTAGGCCTGGTTTTATCACCACGCAGATCAAGGCTTTAAGAGAGTTGCCGGATCAGATGCGCAAGGTTCTGGCCCTCAGCGAGCGTCTAAAAGCCTCCGCTGAAAAACTGGCTCCTTCCAAGACCTATTGGGCTGCCGTGGGCAGCGGTCCCAACAAGGCGGCGGCGGACGAGATTCGCATCAAACTCAGCGAACTGTGTTATAAAACCATCTCCTCGGACTATGTGGAGGATAAAAAACATATCGACCTCTCCTCCGAACCCCTGATTATCGTCTGCGCAGCGGGCACCCCACCAACGGTCATGGGGGATATCGTCAAAGACACGGCCATCTTTAAAGCCCACAAAGCCGAAATAGTGGTCTTCGGGGACGAAGACGACGACCGTTTCGACCCCCACACTAAGGATTTCTTCCCCCTGCCCGCGACCCTCCCGCACCTGGCCCCTATTCTAAATACTCTGGCCGGTCATCTATGGGGTTACCACGCAGCCCTGGCCGTCGATAAGGGCTCGCGGTTTCTGCACGAGTTCCGCAATCAGGTTCAGACCATGGTCGACCAATATGCCCGCGAAGGGCGGAACGTCTATGAAATCGTGCTGGATCAAACCTTCCGCGAAAAGGTAGCCCGGTTTTATGCCCGCTTCCGCCGTCGCCAGACAAGAGGAGAGCTGCCCACCGTGATCAGCCATGCCGGTGATCTGTTACTGCTGTTCAAATATCTTTCCGGTCGTCTGCCGGTGTCTGATTTCGAACTCGATTTCGGCAAGAAGGGCACAGCCATGCACATGCTCGACACCCTCTTCGAGTTCCTGGGAAGAGCGATCAACGGCATGTCCCGGCCCGTGGATGCGATCAAGCACCAGGCCAAAACCGTGACCGTGGGTACCAGCCGCATCAGTGAGAAGGTCGTGGGCCTCCTCTTCGACGCCTTGGCCGAGCACGGCATCAGCAATGCGCAGTTGATCAACCGCAATGTCATGGTACTCAAGAATCTGCAGGGCGTGGTCAAGTGCGTACACGGCTCGATCCACTATCGACTCGCTGGACTGGATGTATTGGGAGCGCCCACAAAAGCCACTACCATCAAAGTGCTGCGCAAGAAAGGCAGCCTGCAAAAGCGGTCCTCGCGCGTTGAAACCGAAACTGCCTTAAAGGGCACCAAACGCATCATCGTTCGCCAGGGCAATGTCTACATCGGCAAGGGCCGCAACGACGACCGCAGCATCATCGTCATCCCGGCCATCTCCACCGACCCCGCAGCTTCCAACCGAATCGAATACCTGCTTTTGCTCAATATCGGTTTCAAACCCCAGGTCGCGCTAGCGGACAAGATCAAGGCCCTGGGCGGCAAGTATGGGCATATCAAGAATATCGTTCAGGAGAACAGCCTGCGGTGGGAAGACCTGCTGCTGGAACTTCTGCCCATCGACGATCTGTTCGGCCTTTCAGCCGAAAAGATAGCCGAGTGCATCGTGGCCGAACGGAAATAAGGTCTTTTCGTCAATGCGGGTCTGGAATGCCCTCGGCGTCGTATAAGGCGGCCAGCATCTCTTTCAAGGCCTCTTCCCAAGGGCGGCGGGGGATATTAAAAACTTCGTCGAAGCGGCCGCAATCCAACACCGAATAGCGCGGCCGGGGGGCCGGCGTGGGGTAGTCTGCGGTCGATATGGGGACTACTTCGCCAACGGCCAGGGACTCATGGTTCCTGGCCAGGGCAAAAATCTTACGGGCAAAGGCATACCAGGTCACCGCGTCCTGGTTGCAGTAGTGATAGGTTCCCCAGGCGGTGAAGTCGTGTTGGATCTTACGGGCGACCCGCAGCAAGGCCTCGGCCAGATCCCCCGCGTAGGTGGGCGACCCCACCTGGTCATCCACCACTCGCACGATCGCATGCTGCCGCCCCAGTCGCAGCATGGTTTTCACAAAATTGGAACCGTGTTGGCCGAAGAGCCACGCTACGCGCATGATCACATGCCGCCCTGCATGGCGCCGGACAGCCGCCTCCCCCTGAGCCTTGCTTTGGGCATAAACGCCGTTGGGACCGATGGCGTCGTTGGGTCGGTAGGGCCTGCTCCCCAGGCCGGAGAATACATAATCAGTGGAGATGTGAATCAAGGGGATGTCCATCTGGCGGCAGGTGCGGGCCAGGTGGCCGGCACCTTCGCTGTTGACGGCCATGGCCAGTTCCGGTTGGCTCTCGGCCTGGTCCACGGCCGTATAGGCGCAGGCATTGATCACCGCATCCACGTCGCCGGCATCAGCCATTGTACCAGCCACGCTGGCGGCACTAGTGATGTCGCCATGGGGAATGTCGGCCCCCACGGCATCAATCGCCTCTCTGCGAGAGCGCAGCATCAGCTCAGTGCCAAGCTGCCCCTTATATCCCCAGACAACAATTCTCATACAGACCTCAATAGGGCGGCAGATCTTGATCCGCGATGCCTTCCAGGCAGGGCAGGGCCTGGTCGCGCCGCGATAGAACCGGTACCGATATGGGCCAGTCAATACCCAAATCCGGGTCGTTCCAGCGGATGCCGCCCTCATTCTCGGGAGCGTAGTATTGGCTGCATTTGTACATGAAAAGGGCCGTTGAGCTCAGTACGCAAAAACCGTGGGCAAAGCCGGCGGGAATAAACAACTGGCGATGTGTTTCCGCCGACAGGGTGACCCCGACCCATTGCCCGAAGGTGGGCGAGCCTTTGCGAATATCCACGGCCACATCGTATATCTCCCCCTGGAGCACTTGAACCAGTTTGGCCTGCCCACAGGGATATTGATAGTGCAGGCCGCGCAGGGTGTTTTGTACCGACCGGGAGATGTTGTCTTGGACGAAGGTCACATCCACGCCCGCAGCCGCGTAGCGATTTTGTTGATGGCTCTCCATGAAAAATCCGCGCTGATCGCCGAACACCCGGGGTTCCAGGATCAGCGGCCCTGCGAGCCTGGTGGTAGCGACCTTCATGGCAGACCCTCACGGTAGTTGATCATATCGATCAAATATTGGCCATATCCGTTATTGCGTAAGGCGTGGGCCAGGCCCAGCACCTGCTCGGCATCGATATAGCCTTTTTGGAAGGCGATCTCCTCGATACAGGCCACTTTCAGCCCCTGGCGTTCTTCAATAATTTCGATAAAGCTTCCGGCGCGCATCATGCTTTCGTGGGTGCCTGTATCTAGCCAGGCAATACCGCGCCCCAACTTTTCCACCGACAGTAGACCCTGGTCCAGGTAGGCCTGATTGAGGTCGGTGATTTCCAGCTCCCCGCGGTCCGACGGGTTGAGCGTCCTGGCAATCTCGACTACCCGCTGGTCATAGAAATAGAGTCCGGTCACCGCCCAGTTCGAAGCCGGCTGTTGGGGCTTCTCTTCGATGCCCCGGACCTTGCCGCGCTCATCGAAAGCGATGACCCCGTAACGCCGGGGATCTTTGACCCAGTACCCGAAAATCGTCGCTCCCTGGCGGCGGCGCATGGCGATCTCCAGGGAATCGGGCAGACCATGGCCATAGAAGACATTGTCTCCGAGAATCAGGCTCACCCGCTCCTTGCCGATAAAAGAAGCGCCAATAATAAACGCCTGGGCGATGCCTTCGGGGCGGGGCTGGTCCCTGTACGCAAAGGAGAGACCCCACTGGCTGCCGTCGCCCAACAAGGCCTCGAACTTGGGCAGATCGTTGGGTGTCGAGATTATCAATATATCACGGATACCCGCCAGCATGAGCACCGACAGGGGGTAGTAGATCATGGGTTTGTCATAGACCGGCAGCAGCTGTTTGCTCACCACGCGCGTGAGGGGATAGAGTCGCGAACCGCTGCCCCCCGCCAGAATAATGCCTCTCATATTTTATTCACCCTCTCCCTGACCCGCTCCTATCACTGGAGAGGGATCTTTTCGGGGTAAGCGTTCACAGGGCACCGAATCTGCTGCGTTGCCGGGCCTTTGAGGTACCAAAGTCAGCAATGTCCGGTTAGGTTATTGCATGCTATGCATGCAGAAAAAAAGGCGAAAAAAGTGAAAAATAGTGAATTTTTTCCTTGACAAACAAGAAAAAATTT
>CAZGPF010000086.1:0-6381 GCA_964527275.1 uncultured Desulfosarcinaceae bacterium | reverse complement strand
AGCTCACCTAAGTAGCAAACACAGATCAACGCGTACCAGTGCAGGAGCCTCGCCCTTTGAACCGTTTATGCCTTACCCCTTTAATGCAAGTGCTCAAAAAACTTAATCCTTTTTTGGCCCTCTCCAGGACGCCTCACGGACTGATCGACATGACCGCCCCGATGGCGGCGGCCCTGTTGTGCATGGGTCACTTTCCGCCCTTTGACCTGGTGGTGGTGGGCCTGGTCACCGTCTTCGCCGGCTACACGGCCGTCTATGCCTTGAACGATCTGGTCGATTTGCGAACCGACAAGCAAAAGGTGCGCATCGGAGGATATGCCGACGGCGAAGACTATCTCGACGGCGCCTTGACCCGTCACCCCATGGCCAAGGGGGTTCTGGGGCTGCCCGCCGGCCTGGCCTGGACCGTGGGTTGGGCCGTCGTCGCCATGGTGGGTGCCTATTGGCTCAATCCGCTATGTCTCTATCTTTTCCTGTTCGGCTGCCTCCTGGAAGGCATCTATTGTCTGCTGTGGCGCGTGACCCCCCTGCGTGCGTTAGTCAACGGGATAGTCAAGACCCTGGGGGCCGTGGCGGCTGTGTATGCCGTAGATCCCGACCCGCCGGTGCTTTTCGTACTCACCCTGGTCTTGTGGCTTTTCTGCTGGGAAATCGGCGGTCAGAACATACCGGCCGACTGGACCGACATCGATGAAGATCGCCACTTCAAGGCTAAGACAATACCCCTTCTCCTGGGAACCAGACGCGCCGGCGTGATCAGCCTGCTCTGCCTGGTGACCTCTATGTTACTGCACTTTGCCCTGTTGTGGGTCTCACCCCTGAAATTCGGCCCCTTCTACCTCGTGTGCGCCCTGGCGCTAAATGCCGGCCTCTTGTTAGCGCCCGTCATCGCACTGGCCCACGGCCAGGAGCGCCGCAACGCCATGGATCTGTTCAACAAGGCCAGCTACTATCCAATGGCCACACTGCTGCTAGTATTGGTGAAGCTGATTGTTTAAGCTTTAATCCCTAGATGGGCCACGGCGATGCCGTTGGTCATGAGACGAAAGCGAACTTGACGCAATCCGATCTGCGTTAGCATGGCGGAGAGTTCATGGGGTAGCGGAAACATGCGGATAGTCTCCGGAAGGCAGGTATAGGAGCTGGCCGAACCGACGATCAGCCGGCCCAGCAGGGGCATGATGTTAAAAGAGTAGAAGTCGTAGAGCCATCTGAAAAGCACATTGGCCGGTCTGGAGAACTCCAGGCAGAGCAGCTTGCCGCCGGGTTTTAGCACCCGGTGCATTTCACTGAAACCGCGTTTGAGATGGGTGACATTGCGAATGCCGAAGCCTACCATGGCGGCATCGAACGTGTCGTCCGCAAAACAGATCCGCTCGGCATCGCCCTGGACATAGGCGATATGCCTCAGCTGCGGATAGGGATCGATCTTGGGGCGTCCCGCCTGGATCATCGTGCGATTGATGTCGTAGATAACCACCTGACCCTGGGGAGCGACACGCCGGGCCGCGCCGATGGCCAGATCGCCCGTGCCGCCGCATACATCTAAAACCTTGTCACCGGGACGCAGCCCCAGCCAATCAACGGCGGCCCGCTTCCACACGTGATGAATGCCCATGCTCAGCAGTGAATTCATGAAATCGTATTTGGGCGCTACACGGTTGAAGTGGCGCATCACGGCCTTGGACTTCTCTTCCTCGGCATAGCTCCGCATGCCGAAACGCGCTCGACCGCTCACTGCGATATAGTCGTCGAGCTGCTGTCGGCGCTGGCCGGCATTAAACCAGCGGGGAGTCTCTCCTGGTGTCATTGCGCCTACTCTCTATCTTTCTAAAATGGATCAGGTAGTTCATGGCGGTCTGCCTGCTAAGGGCGGCCTTCCCAACCAGGGGATTATAGCGCAGTCCGGTCAGATTCTCCAGCCCCAATCCCGCATGATCTCCCCATCGTATAAGCTCCCTGGGCCGCACAAACTTTGCGTAGGTATGGGTCTGCCTTGGGACAATGGAGAGCAGGTACTCCGCTATCCATATGACAAGCAGCCTTGCGAGCCAGGTACGGTTGATCGTGGCAAAGAAGATATCGCCGCCGGGACGCACCAGTTGGCCACACGCCTCAACCAGGAGTGAGGGATGGGGAACATGCTCCACAAGCTCCATGCATGTGACGACATCGTAGGCGGACGCATGGTCCCGGACCCAGGCTTCGGCCGTGCTTTGATGATAGGCGATGTCCAGACCGCTGCTTGTGGCGTGTTGGCGGGCCACTGCCAGGCAGGAGCCGGCCACATCAATGGCGGTCACCGCGCCGCCCACCGCAGCCATGGCCTCGGCCAGTAGCCCGCCTCCACAGCCCACATCCAGCACACGCCCAGCGCTCAGTTCTGCCCGTGCGCGTATATAGTCGATGCGCACCGGGTTGATGGCATGCAGTGCCTTGTAAGGTCCATGGCGGTCCCACCACTGATCGGCCTTAGCGGCAAATCGAGCTACTTCGCCGGCATCGATGTTTCCTGGTTCCTGCTCCATGTCAGCTCCTTGGTGGTTACGCTGACTAATAGCTTAGCATGTTGTCAAGTTTTTTTGGTCCATCCCCATTTATGCTAAAACCGTCCATGAGTTAGAAGATCTTAGCCATGATGTAATCAGAGCGTAACTACTCAGAGCACTTCATCTTCGGCCCTTCAGGCCTTTCCATATAGCGATGCTATTATGAAAAGACCTGAATGACCGAACCTAAAGCACTCTGAGCAGTTACAGTTCGAGATACAATCGTTATAGTTCGTGCTTTTTTGTGCTTTTTGCCATTACGCTGAGTAGTTACATCAGAGCTTCCGAAAGCGATTGCTCACAAGCAGATGATCGGGAATTGGTAGCAGCTCTTTTTGTCCTAAAGCGCCCTCATTACATACGCTAGAGATTTTAGTGGGTTTGTTTTCACCGAGAAGCTGGATTGAGAAGTGATCAACTTTCGAATGCTATACGCCTGCAAGGTATGTGGCAAGAGACAAAAACTTTCAGCCTATGCAAAGGTTTCATGCCTTCATAGTTTCCCACTAGCCGTCTTTGGCGCAACCGATGCGCTTAGGTCACCAAACGCTCTTCGATGATCTGCCCGCGGGTGCTGACCACGATCTCGGTCATGGGAATGTCGCGGCCCGATTTTTGCCAACCTTTTTTGACCATCATGGGCAGGGCGGAACAGCACGGCACTTCCATGAAGACGGTGGTGATGCTCTTGATGCCGGCCGACTCGAAGATGGCGGCGAACCTCTCGATATAAGCATCTCCATCATCGAACTTGGGGCAGCCGAGCATTAAGACCTTGCCGCGCAACAGCTCCTGATGAAAAGTGGCACAGGCTGCGGGTACGCAGTCGGCGGTGATCAACACATCGGCGCCCTTTAAAAAGGGGGCCGTGGGCGGAATCAGACGGATCTGCACCGGCCAATGGCTCAGGGCCGATGCCTGGCCTACGGCGGACCGGGCTGTGATCTGTGCCGCAGAAGTAGGGGCGAAGCTTTGAATCTGGGTTGACGGGCAACCGCAGGGCATGGAGGTTTTTTCCCGGCGGGCGGTAGCAATCTTCTGGGCGCTCAGGTGGATATCCACGGCCTCTTCGTCAAAGGGCACGGCTTGGCGCTCAATGATTCGCAGGGCCTCTTGGGGGCACTCGCCGATGCAGGCACCCAGACCGTCGCACAGGTTGTCGGATATGACTTTGGCTATACCGTCCACGATTTCCAGGGCCCCTTCGGCGCAACCTGTGACGCACTGGCCGCAGCCGTCGCAGCGCTCTTCGTCGATCTCTATGATTTTACGTTTTAGATTCATTTTCTCACCTTTTTAAATTTTCCGGGTGTTGGTTGGTCTCGCTCGGTCTGAGCGGCTCTCTCCTCAATGGCCCGCGCCTCGGCATCCAGCACAATGCGCAATTCCGCCGTAATCTGCTGGTCAGTTTCGGCGTTGCGCCGGGCGATAATCTTGCACACCTGCTCGATGAGTGGAAACGGGGCCCGCAGTTGGGTCAGCAGCGACCTGGCCACCGGCGCTTCGCCGACAGTCTCTTCTGAATCGAGGTCCAGAAGCAGAGCGCAAATCATGACCACCGCCAGGTTGGCATCGCCTTGGGTGCCTGCCATGGCTTCGGCGTGCCGCACCCGACGGGATATGTGGCCGATGCGTTTGAAATCGCTTTTCAGATAGCGCTTCACGGCCACGGCCACACGGTCCTTTAGCAGGTTTTCCTGTCGGGCCACCAGTTCGGGCGGCAGATCGCCCAGGCACTGTTCGGCATACTGACAGTAGGCCGCGCAGCCGAAATCCATCCTGGGGTTGACGAAGCGATGCCCGCAATGGCCGCATTTACGAGTGGTGTCGTCTTTAAAGAACTCCACCTGCCCCTCACACTGGGGACACTTGACTTCGAAGATGGCGTCATCTGTCCAGTATTGAGTATCTTGTCCCGGGCATTTCATGCTGCTGCTCCTGCTTTTGCTTTGTCATCAGGCAGCCGTTTAAGGGCCGCGTCTTCGATTGTCAGCCATCCCCGTCCCGAGGCTGCCAAGGCCAACATCTCAAGCCTATCCCAAGATAGCCCGCAGGTCCTCATCGGGGGTGCCGATGGGCATGATATTGAAGTTTTTCACCAGCAGGTCCAGCACATTGGGGCTGATAAAGGCCGGCAGGCTTGGTCCCAGGCGAATGTTCCTGATTCCCAGATGGAGCAGAGTCAGTAGGATGGCGCAGGCCTTCTGCTCGTACCATGAGAGGATAATGGAGAGCGGCAGTTCGTTGACGTCGCACTCCAAGGCTTCGGCCAGGGCCACCGCGATCTTGATGGCCGAGTAGGCATCGTTGCATTGGCCCACATCCAGCAGACGTGGAATGCCGCCGATATCGCCGAGATCCTTGTCGAAAAAGCGGAATTTGCCGCAGGCCAGGGTCAGGACGACGCAGTCCGCAGGTACCTTCTCCACCAGTTCGGTGTAGTAGTTGCGGCCAGCTTTGGCGCCGTCACAGCCCCCCACCAGGAAAAAGTGGTGTATGGCCTTGTTCTTCACGGCTTCGATCACTGTGGGCGCCACTCCCAGGACGGCGTTGCGGCCGAATCCCACCATGACCGTCTTGCCCTCTTCAGTACGGGCAAAGCCGGGCATGGCCAGCGCCTTTTCGATCACCGGGCTGAAATCCTTATCCACGATGTGCCGCAGTCCGGGCCAGCCCACCAGGCCGGATGTGAACAGGTTCTCCCTGTAGCTCTCTCCTGGTTTTTGAATGCAGTTGGTGGTCATTACGATGGGGCCGGGAAACTGGGCGAACTCCTTGGCCTGATTCTGCCAGGCCGTCCCGTAATGGCCATGGAAGTGGGCATACTTTTTCAGCTCGGGATAAGCGTGGGTGGGCAGCATCTCGCCATGGGTATAGACATTGATGCCTCGGCCCTCCGATAGTTTCAGGATCGTTTCCAGGTCCTTTAGATCATGGCCCGAGACCAGGATGGCTTTTCCCTGCTTAACGCCCAGGGGGACGCTAGTGGGCACGGGATGGCCGTAAGTGCCTGTGTTGCCGGCATCCAGCAGTTCCATGGCCCGCAGGTTGACTTGACCGCATTTGAGAGCCAGCCCTACGATCTCCTCCACACCCAGGCTCATGTCCAGGGTGGCGGCCATGGCTTCCTGAATATAGGCATAGACGGCCTCGTCCTCCTCTCCCAGGATGCGGGCATGATCGGCGTAGGCGGCCAGGCCCTTGATGCCGTAGACTATCAGTTCGCGCAGGCTGCGGATGTTCTCGTCGAGGTCGCTGGCGGCCATGATGCCGCAGGCCTCTCCCTGGGAGACCAGGGCGGCCATATCGCCAGCGGGGGTAAATGCCGCCGGGCCGTCGTCCACTCCGTCGGCACCGGCTTGTGCCTTGAGCCGGTCGCGTAGTTGAACGCCTTTTTGAATCAGATCGACGAAACGGTGGGCGTCGAAATTTACGTTGGTCAGCGTGGCAAAGATCGCTTGACACGTATACTTGTTCACTTCGGGATCATTGATGCCGGCCTCACGCGCGGCCACCGCTACCTGGGAGAGACCTTTGACCGTGTAGATAAGCAGATCCTGAAGCGCTGCTACCTTGGGTTGTTTGCCGCAGACACCGATTTTGGTGCACCCTGCGCCTCGGGCCGTCTGCTCGCATTGATAACAAAACATGATTTTGCCTCCTGGTAGGTTGATTAAATATTATGCGTAAAAATTAGCCCAGCAGTTGTCCATTGAATTTTTGCCCCATCATTTTCGATTTGGCACCAAAAAACATTGACCCAAGTCAAGAGGGATAGTTTTTTTTAGCGCTTGATCCTGGTAACAAAAAACAATGACGATACCTTGACTTG
>CAZGPF010000085.1:0-6424 GCA_964527275.1 uncultured Desulfosarcinaceae bacterium | reverse complement strand
GGTTAGGCCACCTTGGTCTTGACCTCTGGATTGTAGCACAGTCGGCAGCAGTCCAGGCAGCGGCGGGATTCGTAGGCCGCATCTTGCTCGCCGATCACCCGGTCGACCTCGACCATGGAGTCGATACGCTCGGCCACATCCAGTTCGGGCATGGGGGTACGCTCTTTTTTGGCAACACCGGGAACGGTCACGAACAGCGATTCGGCGATGTGCTTCTTGCGCAGGGATTTGGGATGGCCCTCAATCTTGTCGCCGGTGAGATATTGGTGAATTGAGCGCGCCGCGCGCCGCGCGCCACCGATGGCGTCCACTACCAGGGAAGGACCGGTGGCCACATCGCCGGCGGTAAAAAGATAGGGCAGGCTGCATTGCAGGGTCTCTTCGTCATTGTCGAAGGTGCTCCAGCGGGTGATGGCGATGTTCTCCTGCTCCTGCTCTTTTTCCAGAAATCTGATATCGGGCTGCTGGCTGATGGCCGAGATCAGCATGTCCAGCTCAATGATGGTTTCCGAGCCTTCGATGGGAACAGGCCGACGCCTTCCGCTGGAGTCGGGCTCACCCAGCTCCATTTGCAGGTATTCCAACCCCTTGACGCGCTTCTGGTCGTCGGTGAGCACCCTGGTGGGAGCCGCCAGGAACTGGAATTTGACGCCTTCATGCTCGGCAGCCACGATCTCCACCTCGTTGGCCGGCATCTCCTTGCGGGTTCGACGATAGATGATATAGGCCTCATCACAGCCCAGACGCAGCAGGGTGCGAACGCAGTCAATGGCCGAGTTGCCGCCGCCTACAACAGCCGCCCGTTTACCCACGGGGAGCCACTTTTCGGGATGGTTGGCCACGGTGGAGAGAAAGTTAATGCCCTGCCAGATACCCTCGGCATCTTCGCCATCGATACCCAGAGTATAGTCCTTCCACGCGCCTATGCCCATGAAGATGGCATCAAAGCCCTCTTCGCGCAGGGACTTGATGGAAAAATCTTCTCCCAGAACTGTATTGTAATGCACGTCGATGCCGAGGTCGAGAATGCCATCGATCTCCCAGTCGAGGACCTCGTCGGGCAGACGGTACTCGGGAATGCCGTAGCGCGTGATGCCGCCCAGCTTGGACAGGGCCTCGAAAATGGTGGGCGCGTGGCCCAGGCGACGCAAAAAATAGGCCGCGCTTACGCCGGCAGGACCGCCGCCGATGATGGCAACCTTTTTGCCTGTATCCGGCGCGCACGATATGGGTATACGCTGGCCGCAATTCATCTCCCAGTCGGCAACGAAACGTTTGAGCTGATTGATGGATACGGCCTCTTCTTCAATGCCGCGACGGCAATAGTCCTCGCACGGGTGGGGGCAGACCCGGCCACAGGAGAGCAGCAGCGGATTACGCTCACGAATGGTTTTGACGGCCGCAGCATAGTCGCCTTCGCGTATATGGCGGATGTAGCTTGGGATATCGATCTCTGCCGGGCAGGTTTGCCGGCACGGGGCCAGGGCACCATCTTCCGTATTAAATGTCAGCAGGCGCTGACTCATGGTGCGCACTGTTAATATGTTTTTGGGGCAGACCGTCTCGCAGGCCCCGCAACCCACACACCTGGCATCGTCGATCACCGGATAGCCGTCGGGTCCCATGTCGATGGCGTCGAACTGACAGGCACGCACGCAGTCACCAAGGCCCAGACAGCCTAACGAGCAGAGGCGCTTGCCGCCGTAGAAGCTGGAGAGGGCCGCACAGGTGTTGGCGCCGTCGTAATAGTATTTATCCGCCGCCCGAAGGCCGCCCAGACAGTCGTTGCGCGAACGTAACGGCTCGGCGCTGCCCGGATCGACTCCCATGACGCCGGCGATCTCGATGGCCGCCTCCGTACCGGCCACCATGCAGACGCCGGGGGGCTCCTTGCCGGCCACCACGGCATTGGCGGCCGCCGAGCATCCGGTATAGCCGCAACCGCCGCAATTGGCCCCGGCCATGAAATACTCGACCTCGGCGATGCGCGGATCCTCCCACACATAAAAGACCTTGGATGCCACGCTCAAGACGACACCGCATGTGACGCCGATACCTAACATGACCATGATTGCTTCAAACACGCTTAGCCTCCTTGGAACCTGGAAAGCATACTAGAATCGAATATGGATGCCGCCTGCTTGCGCTATACCATTCCCCGGAAGGCATAAAAACTCAAGGAGATCACGCCGGCGGTGATCAGTGCGATGGATGTGTCCTGCAGCGGTTTAGGCACCCGGGCCAGCAGAATGCGTTCACGCAAACCGGCAAAAATGATCAGCGCCAGGCCGAAACCGGCGGCATAGCCGAAGGAGGTCACCAGGGAGGGCAGAAATTCGAGCTCCTTGTCGATGTTCAGCACACAGGCACCGAACACGGCGCAGTTAGTGGTAATCAACGGCAGAAAGATGCCCAGTCCGGCGTACAGGGCGGGGATGCTTTTTTTAAGGAACATCTCCACGAACTGCACCAGGGATGCGATCACCAGGATGAAGGCGATGGTGCGCAGGTAGACCAGCTTGTAGGGTTCCAGCAAGAATTCGTAAATGAACCAGGTGATGACGCCGGCCAGCACCAATACGAAGACAACCGCCATGGCCATCCCGATAGCAGTCTCCATCTTCTTGGATGTGCCCAGGAAGGGGCAGTTGCCCAGGAATTGCGCCAGCAGGATGTTGTTGACGAAGACGGTGGCAACGACGATCTCGAAGTATTCCATGGTAGCTTAACTCCTCAGGCTATTTACTGGGGATCAGGTTCATTCCGCAGAGTAAGAGTCCTAAAATTACGAAAGCGCCCGGTGCCTGGACGGCAAATGCGAAGGGCTCGAAAGATGCGCCGAAGATATTGGGCAGGTCCCAATGAATGAGGCCGAAAACATCGCCTTTCAAGGAGCCGGTGCCAATCAGTTCACGCACGGCCCCCAGCAGGCCCAATGCCCAGGTGAAGCCCAGGCCGACGCCCAGCCCGTCGGCGGCCGAGAGGAAGAGGCCATTTTTAGAGGCAAATGCCTCGGCACGGCCGAGGACCACACAGTTGACCACGATCAAGGGAATGAAGACGCCCAGGTCGAGGAATAGTCCGTAAGCATAGGCGGCCATCATCTGTTCGACGACGATCACGAAGGTGGCGATAATTATGATGAAACAGGCGATGCGCACCTTGGGTGGAATGACCTTGCGCAGGAGGGAGACCAGCACATTGGAGCAGAGCAGCACGAAGGTGGTGGCCAGCCCCATGCCGATGCCGTTTTTCATGGATGTGGTCACACCCAGCACCGGACAGAGACCCAACACGAGGCGAAACGGCGGGACCTCCTTCCAGAGGCCTCTGCTAAACTCGGAAACAATCGACTTGGCCATTTTTTGTAGACTCCTTTTATTTGCTCGTCTCTTTAAGCTTTTCAAGCAGTTGCGGCTTCAGTTTTTGATAGGTGTCGATGGCTTGCATGGCGCCTTTGCACACCGCCCGCGAAGTGATAGTGGCCCCGCTCAGTGCGCTGATGTCACCGCCGTCATTGGTCACCTGGATCGGTTTGTCGATGCCCTTGCCTTTAAACTGGGCGGCAAAGGCAGGATCGCTCTTGGCATTGGCCCCCAGGCCGGGGGTCTCTTTATGGGTGGTCACGCCTAGGCCCAGGATGGTGTCATCGATGATATTGAAGGCCACGACCAGGCCTACCTTATCGGCAAATCCGGTAGTCAAGGCCTCAAGGGCCACGGTGTTGGCCTGACCGTTGAACACGCCGATGAAAAAATTTCGTTCCACTTCTCCATCGGTGATTTTAAAACGAAATTCTTCAGCCGCAGGGTCGTTGTCAGCGCCTTCCATGATCTGCCGGATGGCGGGCCCCTTGACCAGGTTCATCTCCTGGTTTTCAATCAGCGGTGCGGTAAAGTCTTTTAGCCCGGCGAGACTCCAGCCTGAAATAGTGCTCAGAACGGTCAGGACTACCACCATTTTGATCATTTCACCCATTTTTATGTTACCTTTCCGAGTGCTTGGGGTCTGATTTTGTCGACCAGGGGATTAATCAGGTTGATCAGCAGTATCGCGAAGATCACACCATCCGGGAACTGGCCGACATTGCGGATGACGATGGTCATGATTCCGCCGACGGCGCCGTAGATGAACATGGGCACCCTATTCACCGGCGAGGCGCTGTCGTCGGTGGCCAGGAAGATAGCGCCAATGAGCGCGAAGCCGCTAAAAAGATGGAACATGGGACCAGCATAGTGGTCCGGATCGGCAACGTGAAAAAGGGCGGCCGTTACCACCAGGCCGGCGATAAAGGCCAGCGGGATTTCCCAGCGCATGAAGCCCCGCGCTATTAGATAGATGCCGCCGAGAATCAGGGCCAGGCCACAAGTTGCACCGCTGCCCCCCACCTGGCGGCCCACGACCAGGTCCCATATGCCGATACCGGAAACGGCCTCGGTACCGAATGCCTGCAGCGCCCCCAGGGGATAGAAAGGCGTAAAGTCAAAATCGTAGTGCACCAGTTGGGCGTCGAAATCGAGATATGTTTTCCAGGAGACCAGCAAGATGGCATAAGCCAGGGCCACCGGAGAGAACGGATTGGCGCCAATGCCGCCGAAGATCTGTTTACCCATGACCACGGCCAGGAAGGTGCCGGTGATCACCAGCCAGTAGGGAGCGCCGGCCGGCAGGAGCATACCCAGAAGCAACCCGATCATGGCGGCATGCCCATCCCCGGCCGTCTCCGGGCGTTTGGCGGCCTTGTTGCAGAGCCATTCCCAGCCGACCGCGCTGGCGACAGATAGGCTTAGTACGGCCAGGGCGCCGGCCCCGAAGTAGACCAGTCCCATCAAGGCCGCCGGCAGGGCGGCGAGCATGACGTTGTAGTTACGTTCGGCCACCGAGCTGCCCATGTGCAAGAAGGGCGCATGGGAAACGACGAACTTCTTGGTATTATCCATTCTCTTCCTCCGCAGGCATCGCACGTGCGAGTTCGAACTTGGCCAGTTTTATGTACTGCAGGATCGGAATACGGGCCGGGCAGACAAAGCTGCACAGGCCGCACTCCGCACAGGAATAGAGATCGTAAAGATCGGCGCCCTCCTGGTATTGTAGCGCCTCAAGGAAGCGAATCAGCAGGTTCACCGGTACCCGGGTGGGGCAGATGCGGATACATTCACCGCAGTTGATGCACGGATCATCTCCCGTCAGGAGGATATCGCCCCCGTCCTGAACCATGATGGCGTCGGTATCGGGCATCACCGGCTGGTGTTCCGCGAAGATCGCCGTGCCAGTCATGGGACCGCCGAAGATGACGCGGTCGCCGTCGCCGGTGGTGATCCCGAGTTTTTGGAAGATGTCGCCCACCGGCGTTCCAAGGCGGGCCGAGACCAGATTTTTACGGCCTTCTTGATCCACCACGGTGACGATCTTTTCCACCGGCACCCGGCCGTTGACAACGGCGGCGCCTATGGAGGCGACTGCTTCGGCGCGAACGAAGAGCACCCCCGCATCCTCGGCTGTTTCACCCTGGCCCGGCATCCCTCCGGTGACCAGGTAGTGCACCATGAGGGGCTGGCTACCTGGATAAACCGCAGAAACGGCTTTGACGTCCGCAGCGAAGTGGCCGTCGAAGTTCTGGAAACTCTCCGCCGGCACCACCACCAAGACCTTCTCGATGCCAGTGGCCGACTTGAGGGTCTTGATGCCCTGGTTGACGTTGGCGGTCTGACTCTTCAAAATATAGAGATTGGTTTCGATCAGCAGGTCGGTGTCGCCCCCATAGACGATGATGGTGTCGATTGGTTTGTCGCTGTCCAGCAATTTTGCCAGGGGGGGGGCGCCCGGCGCGCCGCTGAAAATGTCGCTCAAGGCCTGGGTGTCGAGCTCTCCGGCCGCAAATTGATCATCCACTTCATCCGCGCCCTCAACCGATACAGTGATGGCGGTGAAGATGCGTCCATAGTCGCCGGCCTGGGTGTCGATGGCGGTGATGGTTCCCGTTACGCTGGATAGCACGGCCGGCCCCGATGCGCCATCCCATGAAAGGCGTTGGCCGGTCTTGACCTTGACGCCTGGATGGATGGTCTCGGAAGCATCGCCGCCCAGCTCTCCGGGCAGCATCAGGGTCACCTTCCCGGGGAGGGGAACGTCAATTGGTCGTGGCGGAATGGTGCTTAACAGCTCGTAGTGAAACGCGGGGTTGGCATAGCCGAAAAACGATCTCGATTGCATGGTTTAACCTTTACTGGGCTGCAACAAAGTTAGGTTGATGGTAACTACTCAGAGCACTTCATCTTCGGCCCTTCAGGCCTTTCCATATAGCGATGCTATTATGAAAAGACCTGAATGACCGAACCTAAAGCACTCTGAGCAGTTACAGTTCGTGCTTTTTTTTGTACTTTTTGCCATTACGCTGAGTAGTTACGGTTGATGAAGGTCGCAT
>CAZGPF010000084.1:0-6433 GCA_964527275.1 uncultured Desulfosarcinaceae bacterium | reverse complement strand
AAAAAGGGGTAACTACTCAGCGTAATGGCAAAAAGCACAAAAAAGCACGAACTATAACGATTGTATCTCGAACTGTAACTGCTCAGAGTGCTTTAGGTTCGGTCATTCAGGTCTTTTCATAATAGCATCGCTATATGGAAAGGCCTGAAGGGCCGAAGATGAAGTGCTCTGAGTAGTTACAAAAAGGGATGCCGTTCCCGACACCCCCGTTAATTCAGAGTGGAGCTTAGAGCAGGTCGGCGATGGCCCCCCTCTCATCGAGCAACTCCTCTTCGGTTACCTTCAGGCGTTTCAGGCTGGCCGCATTGACTTCCAGGCCGCCGATCTCTTTCCACGCGCCGTTTTCACATACGATTGGAAAGGCGTAGATGATATCTTCATCGATGGCGTATGAATTGCCCCTGCTGTGAACCCCCATGCTGACCCATTTTCCGTTGCTTCCTGCTACCCAGTCGCGCATGTGATCGATAGCCGCCGATGCGGCCGATGCCGCGCTGGAGGCACCTCGCGCCTTGATTATGGCGGCGCCGCGCTGCTGTACCGTGGGGATGAAGGTCTCTTCATTCCAGGCGTCGTCCACCAGGCCTTTGGCCGCCTGGCCTTCTACTGTGGCATAGCTGATATCGGGATATTGCGTGGCGCTGTGGTTGCCCCAGACCACCATCTGTTCGATGCGGGTCGTCTGGCTGTCTGTTTTTGCGGCCAGTTGTGAGAGCGCCCGGTTATGGTCCAGGCGCATCATGGCGGTGATGTTCCTGGGATTCAAATCAGGGGCGTTCTTCAAGGTTATCAGGGCATTGGTGTTGGCAGGGTTGCCGACAACCAGCACCTTGACATCGGGATTGGCATTGTCGTTGAGTGCCTTTCCCTGGACGGAAAAGATCTCTGCGTTGGCTTTCAACAGATCGGAACGCTCCATGCCGGGACCTCGGGGCCGTGCGCCTATCAATACGGCGTAATCGGTCTCTTTGAAGGCCAGATTGGGGTCGTCGGTGGGCATCACCCCGGCAACCAGGGGGAAGGCACAATCGTTGAGTTCCATGACCACTCCGTTGAGCGCGCCCAGTGCCGGCGGGATCTCCAGCAGTTGCAGGATAACGGGTTGGTCCTTGCCAAGCATATCTCCGCTGGCGATACGGAAAATAATGGAGTAGCCGATTTGGCCTGCTGCGCCGGTAATGGCCACACGAACGGGTGTTTTCATGCGTTGATCTCCTTGAATTTATGTTAAAGATCATATAGTTGGACTTTAAATAATGAATCCTTAATTCAAGAACGGGGCCTATTCTGCCACAGCCGATATGGGGTGTCAACCGGGAGTCAGGCTTGCATTTTGAATATTGACTAGCTCCTCAAATGCAGGGTAAACAGACAAATTCCTGTAAGCGTTTACAAGGCTGTAGCTTATCACCTCTTATGCACTTCAATCCCCTGAACGGGTACAAATTCTTAGTAAACTTAAACCATCCACCCAGAGAAGGATTATCAGCCATGACAACGATTTTGAAAACAGACTTTCCAGAACTAAAGCTTGTCCAGCGCGGCAAAGTCCGCGACATTTACGACATGGGCGACACCTTGTTGATGGTGGCCAGCGACCGAATCTCCGCCTATGATGTCATCATGCCGGAACCTGTGCCGGATAAGGGCAAAATCCTCAACCAGATTTCGCTCTACTGGTTCGACATCATGGCAAGCCTGGTGCCCAACCATGTGATCAGCGGGGATGTGGCCCAATTTCCCCAGGCCTGCCAGGCGTATGCGCGCGACTTGCGGGGCAGGGCCATGCTGGTGCGCAAAGCCCAAACCCTGCCTATCGAGTGCGTCGTGCGGGGCTACATATCCGGATCTGGGTGGAAATCGTATCAAGAGGATCGCTCCGTGTGCGGCATAAAACTGGCAGAAGGCCTGCAGGAGTCCCAGAAACTTGCCGAACCGATCTTTACGCCCTCCACCAAGGAGGAAGCTGGAGCGCACGATATAAATATCGACTTTGAAGAAGCCTGTCGCCGCATCGGCACCCAGGCGGCGGAAAAGGTAAGGGACCTGTCACTGGCCATCTACGCCCAGGGCGCTCGGCTGGCGCTCGAAAAGGGTATCATTATTGCGGATACGAAGTTCGAGTTTGGCATCGCCGATGGTGAAATCATTCTGATCGATGAGGTGCTGACGCCCGATTCCAGCCGTTTCTGGCCGCGGGATGATTATCGTCCCGGCGGTTCTCAAAAGAGCTTTGACAAGCAGTACCTGCGCGACTATCTGGTTTCTATCAATTGGGACAAATCACCCCCGGCGCCCAACCTGCCGCCAGAGGTGATCATGAACACCCGTGCCAGGTACCTTGAGGCCCTGCGTCTCGTGACCGGCCATACAGATGGAATTTAAGTGCCGGCAGATTGCCCTGGGTCGAGTCGATGGTGATAACGCCTTTTATCGAATCTCCACCGGCCAATGCCCACCTCAACTGGTACGTTCCATTGAGACCCTGGGCCTTATCAATCCTCCCATTTTAGATGCCTCTGGGCAGCGTTACACCATTATCACCGGGTTTGCCCGCATTGATGCCTGTCGTCAAATCGGCATGCAAGCAATCCCTTGCCATCTGATGCGGTCTGAAAGCGGGCCAGGGCAACGCGCTCGCATTGCCATCAGCGATAATGCGATGAGCCGGGATTTGAATTTGATTGAACAGGCCAACGCCATCAGACTACTGGCCCGTGTCCAGGACATTGATCTGCAACTCGTCCAGGTTTCGCGCCAGTGTGGCTTGGCCGTCAATCAGGAGATGGTCGAGACACTGCTCACCGTCGGGCGGATGTCGCCGACGCTGCAAGACGCCTTGCTGGAAGGTTTTATCGCGCTGCCCGTGGCCCTGCGACTCAACGCCATGGAGGAGCAGCCGGCTGCGGATGCGTTTATACAACTGCTCGAGCAGCTCAGGATAGGGCTCAATCGACAGCGCGAGATCATCGATTGGGTCATCGCTATCTCCCGCCGGGACGCCATCCCGGTAGAGCAGCTTTTAAACAAGGGAGCCCTGGGCCGACTGCGCCACGATGGGAATATGGACCGAGGGACAAGAGGGCGTCTGATTCGTCAATTAATCAGGAGCATGCGCTATCCGAGCATCACGCGGCATGAAGCGGAATATGCGCGAACCGTAAAAGCGATGCGGCTAACAAAAGGCACCCAACTACTGGCCCCGGCGAATTTCGAAGGCCAGACCTATAGCCTGAAATTCGATTTTCAAAATTATGCCGATCTGTTGAGACAGCGTGAGGAGTTCGGCCGGATCATGAAATCCCGAGCCATCCATGAACTGCTGGATCTAATCAACTTGACAAATAATCAGGCGAAAAATTATTGTAAGCCAAATAAATAAAAGCAATTTATTCAATGGTGCTTAAACGCGAATGCTCTTCTCCCCTCCCTATCCCCTTCGTCAGCGAAGAGCGGTTCGCGCCGGGGCACCATAAATGTTTTGGTGGTACTGTTGATGTAAGGTAAGAACTTTTAAATATCCTAAAATCGTAGATAAGGAGTGATCAGAAAATGGCCCAAAAAGAGATTGTCGAGACTTCAGAGGCTGAAATCGCCGTCCACTGGCAGGAAGAGGATTACTACTATCCGTCGAGAGATTTTGTCGCCCAGGCCAATATGACGGATAAATCCATTTACGATCGTTTTGGTTTGGATAACTTTCCCAACTGCTTTAAGGAGTACGCCGATCTGCTCGACTGGGATGAGTATTGGCACACGATTCTAGATTGCAGCGACGCGCCCTGCTTCAAATGGTTTACCGGCGGGAAAATAAACGCCGCCTACAATTGTATCGACCGCCACCTGGCCAAAAACAAGAACAAGACGGCCATCCACTATGTCCCCGAGCCCCTGGGCGAGAAGTATGAACACATCACCTACCAGGAGCTTTATGTGCGCGTGAATGAATTTGCCGCGCTGCTGAGGGATTTCTGCGGCTTGAAGGCCGGAGACCGCGTCACCCTGCACATGCCCATGTCTGTGGAGCTGCCGATTACCATGCTGGCCTGCGCCCGCCTGGGCGTGATCCATTCCCAGGTGTTCGGCGGATTCAGCGGCAACGCCTGCGCCGACCGAATCGTCGATTCGGGCAGCAATGTCCTGATCACCATGGATGCCTATTATCGTAGCGGCAAGCTGTTGGATCACAAACAGAATGCCGATATCGCGGTTCAAGTGGCGGCCCAACAGAATCAGCAAGTGGACAAGGTTCTCGTATGGCAGCGTTACCCGGGCAGTTACTCGGCCGAGACACCCATGGTGGAAGGGCGTGACTACTTTGTCAACAGCAAGCTTGAAGACTACTACGCCGCTCGCGTCGACCCGGTTCCCATGCCCGCCGAAGCACCGTTGTTCCTGATGTACACTAGCGGCACCACCGGCAAGCCCAAGGGGTGCCAGCACGGAACCGGAGGCTACCTCGCCTATGTGACTGGAACATGCAAATATGTGCAGGATATCCATCCCGAGGATGTCTACTGGTGCATGGCCGATATCGGCTGGATCACCGGCCATTCATACATCGTCTATGGCCCGCTCTCCTTGGGCGCATCGACCGTGATTTACGAAGGCGTTCCCACCTACCCGGATGCCGGTCGCGCCTGGCGCATCGCCCAGGACCTGGATGTCAACATCTTTCACACCGCGCCCACCGCCATTCGCGCCTTGCGCAAAATCGGGCCCCATGAGCCGGTCAAATACGACTACCACTTCAAACACATGACTACCGTAGGAGAGCCCATCGAGCCGGAAGTCTGGAAATGGTATCATAAAGAGGTCGGCAAGGGAGAGGCCATCATCGTGGATACCTGGTGGCAGACAGAAACCGGCGGATTCCTGTGCAGCACTCTGCCGGCCATTACCCCCATGAAACCGGGTAGCGCCGGCCCAGGCATGCCAGGCATCCATCCGATCATCCTGGATGACGAAGGCAACGAACTGCCGCGCGGTGCCGGAAAGGCCGGCAATATCTGCATTAAAAATCCCTGGCCCGGGATGTTCCAGACCATCTGGGGTGATCGGGAGCGTTTCGTGACCAACTACTTCGCCAGGTACAACAAGGACCCCAACAGCAAGGATTGGCGCGACTGGCCCTACCTTACTGGTGACGCGGCCGTGGAAGCGCCGGACGGCTATTTTCGAATCCTCGGTCGCATCGATGACGTGATCAATGTCTCGGGGCACCGGTTGGGAACCAAAGAGATCGAATCGGCCGCCATGGTTGTGGCAGAGGTGGCCGAGGCCGCCGTCGTGCCGGTGGCCCACGAGATCAAGGGCATAGAGCCGGATCTCTATATCGCCCTGAAACCGGGAATTGAAGCCTCGGATGAGATGGCAAGAAAAATTTCCGATGCCATATGCAAAGAGATCGGAAAAATCGCCAAACCGCGCAAGGTCTGGATCGTTCCCGATATGCCCAAGACCCGCTCCGGAAAGATCATGCGCCGTGTGTTGGGAGCGCTCTCCAACAAGAAAGATGTAGGCGATGTGATGACCCTGGCCAATCCAGAGATAGTGAAACAGATTAAAACCATGGTTCAATTATAATCCTTAAGGCAGGGTCGCGAAGGGCTTTCTCCCTTCGCGACCCTGTGGTTTCCAGAGCATCTCAATTGGTAACTACTCAGAGTACTTCATCTTCGGCCCTTCAGGCCTTTCCATATAGCGATGCTATTATGAAAAGACCTGAATGACCGAACCTAAAGCACTCTGAGCAGTTACAGTTCGAGATAGAATTGTTGCAGTTCGTGCTTTTTTGTGCTTTTTGCCATTACGCTGAGTAGTTACCTCAATTGTCAGGCAAATGGTCTCCTTGGGAACGGGCTTCTTCCCCGGCCCGGTAAGGAACAGACCCCTGGCTGCTACTGTTACCCCTCGTAAAAAGTCCCATCCCGCGCCCTCCGGTGAAAGTAGAAGTCAAGGTGTTTTACCCTGGATTGCGACTTGCGCCGCGGCGACCGCCAAAGCTTTTTCAGGCAACAATCAGGGTATACAAATTAAGGCGATGCGTGTATCTTCCCATGCACGGATCGGTTCTCGTGATACCCTCTGCTTTGCGACCGCCTCCTGGATAGTGGGGTAGGGGACGCTGCTCAACTCTCCATTGGGGCACTGCGAATCGTCAACGGCCGCTTGCTCCAGGAGGAGAGATTCGATCAGCTAATCGACCCCCAGCGTAGTATTCCCTGGGAGTCTCCATCATCGGACGGCACACCGCCATGGGAGACGCCATGGCCACTGCCCAGATCGTTTTGAAGGTCATCGCCTTGCCGAAGGATCTAAAGATTACCGTAACTACTCAGCGTAATGGCAAAAAGCACAAAAAAAGCACGAACTGTAACGATTGTATCTCGAACTGTAACTGCTCAGAGTGCTTTAGGTTCGGCCATTCAGG
>CAZGPF010000083.1:0-6470 GCA_964527275.1 uncultured Desulfosarcinaceae bacterium | reverse complement strand
CCATTTACATTTATAGCCAATATAGATCGCGCAGCAGTTGCAATTTTAGTGTCTATGTGATTGCATTACTAATTCGACGATCCAATTTTAATAATGATCTATCATCGTAATAAGAGAGCGAGGCGATCATGGCCAAGGATGACCCATCGAACATTTTCGACAAGTTGGATTTTCCCGGAGCGAGCTTCAACGACCTGCGCGGCCGACAGTCGGTTCGCGCCACCTTTAAACTCACCAACGGCTGCATTGAGGCTATCAGCATCGTGGCCGCCCAGATGGGCATCAAGCAAAAATCGCTCTTCGATCACCTTTTCGAGGACATCGACACCTTAAGCAGCATCGCCGCAAAATTCAGCAATGCCCGTTTGAAGAGGGCCAACCGGATTCAAAAGACCTTTGTGATGAGCCGCAACGCCCTGCTGAGCCTGGAGGATGTCGCCGAAAATTTCAACGCCCCGAGGGATGTGCTCATCGAAATATCTGTGCAACGGCTGCTGCCCATCATCGCCAAGGAGCGTAAGCGGCACGCCAAACGCAAAGCCGTCTTCGATAAGATCAGCCGCCATATAGAACAGGGGCGCAAACTGCTCAAAGAGGCCTATGCCGAACTAGGCGAAGAGGACCCGCTCACCGACCGGCTCACCGCCACCCTGGGAATGTACACCAGCGCCTACAAGCAGATGGCCGGCTTCATGGAGCGGGGAAGCAGTATCGAAGCCTTCGACCCCCAGTCCATGGAGAAGGTCAACATAGTATTCGATGAGCAGTAATGCATGTGAGCCGCCGGCCCCGTATGCCGCACAAACTATATCCAGCGGCAAAAAAAAGGCAGCCCACAGGTATCCTGGCTGTAACTACTCAGCGTAATGGCAAAAAGCACAAAAAAGCACGAACTATAACGATTGTATCTCGAACTGTAACTGCTCAGAGTGCTTTAGGTTCGGTCATTCAGGTCTTTTCATAATAGCATCGCTATATGGAAAGGCCTGAAGGGCCGAAGATGAAGTACTCTGAGTAGTTACTCCTGGCTAAGCTAGCTTTGCGGTCTGCTGGTACACCTGAAGACAATTGGTAAGATTGACGAACTCCTCCACCGACAAGGTTTCGGCCCGTCGGCGCGGATTGATGTCGGCGGCATGCAGGAGGGCTTTGGCGCTGGTGGTGTCCAGTTGCGGCAGACCACCGGCAAGGGCGTTGCGCAGGGTCTTGCGGCGCTGTCCAAAGGCCGATTGAACCACGAGGGACAAGAGTTGCTCATCTTTGACCGCATGGGTGATGCCGGCTTTGAAGCGCATGCCCAGGAGGGTGGAATCGACCTTGGGGCGGGGGTAGAATTGATCCGCGCACACCTGGCGCAAAAGGGTCAGGTCGGCGCAATACCTTAGCATCACGGATAAACGGCCATACGTCCTGGTTCCTGGTCCGGCGCAGAGGCGCTGGGCCAGCTCCTTTTGAAACATCAATATCGCCCGCTGCACACACCGGCGCTCCTGGATCAGCTTGACCACCACCTGCGAGGAGATGTTGTACGGCAGGTTGCCCAGCACCACCAGGCTCCGGCCCTGGCCGGCAGCCAGTGCCTCCAGGTCGAGGGCCAAAAAGTCGTCTTGCACAATGCGTACATTGTTCAGGCCGCACGCCAGCAGCTCGGTGCGCAGCAGAGGCACCAGGCGGCGATCTTTTTCAACGGCAATCACCGTGCCCGCCTGGCGGGCGGCGGCAATGGTCACGGCTCCCAGGCCAGCGCCGATCTCCAGCACTACATCGCTGGGGGTCAGTTGCGCCTGGTCTACGATCTGCCGGCCCACGACCGGATTGCGTAGAAAATTCTGCCCAAGTGCTTTGCGGGCGTTTAAATTCCAAGCTTTAAGCAGGGTACGGGGTGATGTCATGCGCCCCTCTCTTGCTCCTTTTTTGCCGTCGCGCTCACCGAGATTCGCGCTGGATGGCCCTCCTTCTCCGTCGCCGCCGCTTTGCGGCCTTGGCGGGCGCGAAAACTACGGAACACAAACAGGGTGATAAAATAGGATATCACGGCAGGCACCACCCCCAGCACGGCGCCGGCGGCGATCATGGCGACGGTCACATCCAACCCCTGTCGCAGCAGCTCATGGATCGTAAATTCACCCTCACTCCACGCCAGTTCTCGGCCGAGCATCAACATACCCAGCTTGTAACTGCCGTAATAGAAAGGTGCAATGGTCAACGGATTGCTGAACCAGACACCGATCAGGGCTGCGGGTTTACTGGCCCGCAACACCAGGGCCAGGCCAATGGCGATTACCATATGCAAGGGAATGGTGGGGGTCAGCGCCACAAAAACGCCGATGGCCATTCCCAGGGCCACGTAGTGGGGATCGCCCTGGAGGGACCTGAATCGAAGAAAAAATTTGTTTAGACGCTGTTTGATTGTCCTAGGCTGGCTGCCGTTGGTGATAGCTTTCTCGGGCATTACGCGCCTGTCATGAAAAATTGGATTCTCGCATAGGAAAAGCGGCACGCTACCATGGATGGGCCTACAATTCAAGGTCGCTTTCGCTTGACTTTTTGGTGCCCATCCATTAGAAAATGAACATATATTCAATAGTTATGGTACATTATACCCATCCGGGTTTCATTGCCGACCCTAACCGGAGGCCTGCATGGCGAGAAAAAAGGGAAAATCGGTCAGCTTCGACGCGATGGTAAAATTTTTCATGCACACCTACAACATACCCACGAAACAGGATATGGACCGCATCTGCGCAAGGCTGGACCGCATCGAACGGCTTGTCGTCAACGCTGGCGCTACACCCAGACGTCGCAACAGCGGCGCTAAAACCACGGTCAAGGGAACGGTGGCCACGGCCACTGACCACGTACTGGAGGTCGTGCGACACTATAAAGACGGTGTCGGCTACACCGAGATTCAACTCCAGACCGGATTTGGCGAGAAGAAAACGCGCAATATCATATTCCGACTGCACAAAATGGGTAAAATCAAACGTAAGAGCCGCGGCATCTACATCGAAGCCTGACCGTAACGCCTACCATCCGGTCCTGCGGCTCTCTCCTTATGCCACCGCTCGTCCACCTTTAAACAAACCAGGGACAAATCATGACCGCTATCATCGATCCGCGCAACAAAGGTCTCGCTGTCGATACCGAACGCTTCGGCTACCGCATCGAAGAGATCCTGGCCTTAAAAGAGATCAACGCTTTGCTCTACAAGCTGGTCCACCTGGATACCGGTGCGCGCCACCTGCATGTGAGCAGTGATGATAAAGAGAACAGCTTCGGCGTCACCTTCAAGACCGTGCCTACCGATTCCACGGGCGTGGCCCATATACTGGAGCATACGGTGTTGTGCGGATCACGCAAGTTCCCGGTGCGGGACCCCTTCTTCTCCATGCTCAAACGCAGCTTGAGCACCTTCATGAACGCTTTTACGGCCTCGGACTGGACCATGTACCCCTTCTGCACCCAAAACGCCAAAGACTACTACAACCTGATGGATGTCTACCTCGACGCCACATTTTTCGCGGACCTGGCTGAACTCAGTTTTAAACAGGAGGGTCATCGGCTGGAGACGGAAGCCGACCCACTAGATGCCCAACAGGCCCGCCTGGTTTATAAAGGCGTGGTCTACAATGAGATGAAAGGGGCCATGTCATCCCCTGACCAGGTGATGGGTCGCTCCCTGCTCCACGCGCTCTATCCAGACACGACATACAGCAACAACTCCGGTGGCGACCCCAAGGCCATCCCCGAGCTGACGCACCGGCAACTGACCAATTTTCACAAGCGCCATTACCACCCCAGCAACGCCTATTTTTTCACCTACGGCAACCTGCCCCTGGAAGACCATCTGCAATTTATCGCTACAAAAATCATGCAGCACTTTTCGCGCATCGATCCCGAGACCGAGGTGCCTCCCCAGCCGCGCTGGTCAGCTCACAAAGAGGTGCAATACACTTACGCGCTGGCGCCCAGCCAGAATACGGCCAAAAAATGTCAGGTCGCTCTCGCCTGGCTGATGTGCGATATTCGTGACACATTCAATGTCCTGGTGCTCACCGTGCTGGAACAGATCCTGCTGGGCAATGCCGCCTCGCCCCTGCGCAAGGCCCTTATGGATTCGGGGCTGGGCAGTGCGCTCAACGATGCTGCGGGTTTCGACGCCAGCAACCGGGATACCCTGTTTGCCTGTGGTCTCAAGGAGACAGACGAAGCCTCGGCCGGGAAGATCGAAGCCCTTGTCTTTTACGTCCTGCGCAGGCTGGTCAAGGAGGGCATAGACCCGGAGTTGATTGCTTCGGCCATCCACCAGATCGAATTTCACCGTAAAGAGATTACCAATACGCCCTACCCCTACGGTCTCAAGCTGTTGCTGTCCGTCATCGGCAGTTGGCTGCACGGAGGCCAGCCGGAGAGGATTCTGAAGCTGGACGCCGACCTGGATCGGCTCAAGAAAAAAATCGCTAAGGGACCATTTCTGGAAGGCGCTATCCAATCCTATTTTCTCGACAACCCCCACCGGATTCGCCTGCTCCTGGCACCCGACCCGCACAAGGCGCAACTAGATGCCCAAAAAACCAGGCAGGCCCTCGACGCGCTCGAAGGAGAGCTGACCACCGAACAGTTGGAGCAGATCAGCCGGGATGCCGCCGAGCTAAAATCGGCCCAGGAGCGCCAGGAGGATCTTGCCTGCCTGCCCACCCTGGCGCTTGATGACATCCCTCCGGAAGTGCCGACCTATGCTCCCAGCAAAGCCTCTTCTAAAATGCCTTTATGGTGCTATGGCCAGGCCACATCGGGCATCTTCTATTTTAATGCCGGCATGAGCGCCGTGCTGCCTTCGGAGCTGCTGCCGTGGGCGCCTCTCTTCTGCTATGCATTCACCAAGATGGGGAGTCGGCGAAACGACTACACGGCAATCGCCCGCAAAATCGACTCTGTCACCGGCGGTCTCTCCCTGTCGGCCAATGTCAGGGTCCCCCGCGCCCAGCCCGACGACTGCCTGCCCCTGCTCTATCTGAACGCAAAATGCCTGAACCGCAATATCGATCCCATGTTGGGTTTGGCCGAGGAGTTGATCGCCGCTTACAATTTCGAAAATCTGGACCGTCTGGAGCAGTTGACAGGGGAGTACCTGGCGGGGCTGGAAGCGATGGTTGTGCATAACGGCTCACGTCTGGCCATCTCCCTGTCGTCGCGCACCTTCACACCAGCTTGCGCCCTGGGGGAGATATGGTCCGGGGTACATCAGTTACGCACCATCCGCAAATTTTCTCAGGAGACCAACGCGGCCAAGTTTCAAATCCTGGCCGAGCAGCTCGCCGCCATCGCCGAAGCGGTTTTTAAACCAGACAACTTCGCCATGGCAGCCATCGGAGAGCCAGAATGGGTGGAGCGCTCTTTGCGCAGCCTGGAGCAGAGCAGCGTCTTGTCGGGTTGCGACACCGGCGGCCCCACTCCGGCTCTGGCACCCATGCCCATGAAGTTGTCGTCGGAAATTCCCAGGGAGGGCTGGAGCACATCCACGGCCGTGGCCTTCGTGGCCCAGACAATACCCACGGTGCCCCTGGGGCATGCTGATGCGCCGACTATGGCCGTATTGGCCAAAATAGTGCGCTCACTCTACCTGCATCGGGAAATCCGCGAGAAAGGCGGGGCCTACGGAGGGCTTGCGCTCTATAACCCCGAAAGCGGCCTGTTCAGCCTGGCCTCCTATCGCGACCCCCACATCGCCCGCACACTGGAAATATTCGACGGCCTATCGCGTTTTATGCGCTCCAAAGCGCTCGATGATGAAGATATTAGCGAGGCGGTGCTGCAGGTCTGCTCCGAGATCGACACGCCCGATCCGCCGGGTCCCGCAGCACGCAAGGCATTTGCAAGATTGTTGGTAGGGTTGTCCGACAAAGAGCGCCTGGCGTTTAAGCAGCGTCTGCTCAAGGTAACCCGCAAGCAGATCCTGGAAGCGGTAGCGACCTATTTTGATGCCGCGGGCCAGACTCCCGGCGTGGCGGTGATTGCCGCAGATGAGCATCTGCAACGCGACAACAGTCGGTTAGGAAGCGCGGCGCTCAAGACAACGGCGATCTAGTGCCACCTGAGCAGGAGGGGGCAGCATGGCAAAACGCAAACTAAAACCAAGTGCCACGAAAAAGACGAAAAAAATTTGTAACTACTCAGCGTAATGGCAAAAAGCACAAAAAAGCACGAACTGCAACAATTCTATCTCGAACTGTAACTGCTCAGAGTGCTTTAGGTTCGGTCATTCAGGTCTTTTCATAATAGCATCGCTATATGGAAAGGCCTGAAGGGCCGAAGATGAAGTGCTCTGAGTAGTTACAAAAATTTATGCGGCGGGAGGACGAGAAACGGGGAGACTTTATTGTCCCCCCGCTCCCGATTGGATTTAAAGCTACTCATTTCTACTACACCACACCCTGATCGATCATGGCGTCGACCACCTTGACAAATCC
>CAZGPF010000082.1:0-6483 GCA_964527275.1 uncultured Desulfosarcinaceae bacterium | reverse complement strand
TACTTCTGGGTACCTACCTATGAGGAGCAGACCAAGGGCAACCCGGACCGCCTGATCCAGTTCATCACCGCCTCCAACGGCGATGCCGCCATACTGAATCCGATTCTCTCCGCCGACAGCACCAGCAGCCAGATTGAGAGCCTGGTTTTTGAAGGTCTCATCGATCGCGACGAGAACCTGCAATTCAGGGGTCGGGTGGCTGAAAGCTGGCGGATCTCCGAACACGCCTATTTCCATGTCAACGCAGACACGCCCACCAGGTTATGGGGCTTCATCGATGGGCCGACTCTCACGCGCAAGCTACAGGACGAATTTAAGAAAGCTGGCGCCGCCTGGAGCCATATCGAGGCTGTGGAGCTGCTGCCGGCCCAGACTATCAGCCGGCAAATCGAATTTAATGCCAACGGCCAAACCCGAGCCGTCACGATCAAGGCCCAGGCCCCTCAACAGGTCCGCATCCTGCTGACACGGGTGGATCAAAAGCTTTTTGACAAACTGGGCGCTATCCTGGGCCGCGCCTATTTCCAAGGCTTCGATCCCCTGGCCTACATTCAGGGCCTCCCTGACCTGCCGGATGACTTCCTGACCGCTGCGGCCGCCGAGATGCTGCCGGCCACTGCCCACAACCCGATTATCGACTTCTACCTGCGCAAAGGCGTCAAGTTTCATGACGGCCATGAATTGACTGCCGAAGATGTCAAATTCACCTATGAGGCCATCGTCAATCCGGCCAATCTCTCTCCGCGTACTCCCGACTATGAACCGGTGAAGCAGGTGGAGGTGATCAATCCTTACAGGCTGCGGATCATCTACAAACACCTCTACTCCCCGGCCCTTGGTACCTGGGCCATGGGGATCCTGCCGGCCCACCTGTTGAACGCCGCCGCCTTGGCACGGGAGGCTGAGGCCAGCGGGCACGACCCGCTAAAATTCACCCCACGGCAGAGCAAATTCAACCGCCGTCCCATCGGTTGCGGGCCGTTCAAGTTCGAGGCCTGGAAATCGGATCAGTACATTCGCCTGAAGCGCTTCGACAACTATTGGGAGGGTCCGGCAAACTACCGGCAATATGTGATGCGCATCATCCCGGACATGCTCACCCAGGAGATGGAGTTCTATGCCGGCACCGTGGACAATTACGACGTTTTGCCGCACCAGGTGGAGCGACTAAAAGTCGACGGCCGCTTCCAGAGCTTCTCGGGTCCCATGTTTGGATACAGCTATATCGGCTACAACATGCGGCGACCGCCGTTTGACGACCCCCGGGTGCGGCGCGCCCTGGGCATGGCCATCGACACCCAAAAGATCATCAAGTACGTTCTCTACGGCCAGGGCGAGCCCATCACCGGCCCTTTTGCCAAGCAGACCGATTACTATAACCACGCCATAGCCCCCCTGCCCTACGACCCCCAAGGCGCCCTGAACCTGCTCGCGGAGGCTGGCTGGCAAAGAGGAGACGAGGGCTACCTGCAAAAAAACGGCAAGCGCATGGCCTTCACCCTGATCACCAACAACGGCAATCCGCTGCGCAAAGACATTTTGGCTATAGCCCAAGACGCCTGGAGGAAGATCGGCATTCAGGTGGAGACCGACCTGCTGGAGTGGTCTGTTTTTATCAATAAGCGGGTCAACGAGCTAGATTTCGACGCCCTGGTCCTGGGCTGGTCCATTGGCATCCAACCCGACCTGTACCAGATCTGGCACTCGAGCCAGAGCGGCAAGTTTCAGCTCAACTTCGTGGGTTTCCAGGATGAGGAAGCCGACGATCTAATCCTCAAAATCAGGCGCGAGTATGACCACGGCCAGCAAGTGGCCTATTGCCGCCGCCTGCATGCCATCATCGCCCGGACCCAGCCCTATACTTTCTTGTACGTCGCCCGCTGGACGGCCCTGCTGGACAGACGCATCGTCCGCCAGGTCGAAATGAGCGACGGCAAACCTCAATACGAGCCGATTGTGCCCACCAGGACGGGCGGCTATACCTTCCACTTCAACCAGTGGATCAAGCTCTCCCGCCCGCCGGTGTTTGCGGCCCGGAACTAAGGAGCGCGCATGCTTGCATTCTTAGGCCGCAGCATCATCCAGAAAGTCGTGACGCTATTTTTCGTCTCGGTGATCTCCTTTCTGATTATCCATCTAGCGCCGGGCGAACCGAGCCAGATAGACCCCCTCAACCCCAAATTCACGCCGGAGATCGTCGAGCGCATGCGCCAGCAGTTTCACCTCGACAAACCCCTGCACATCCAATATCTGCTCTTCTACCGAGACCTGTTCACCGGACGCACCGTCTCCTGGAAAGACAATCTTCCCGTGCTGGCAAAGATCTGGGAGCGGTTCCTCAACAGCCTGCCCCTGTTTATCGTGGGCACTCTGCTGACCTGGACCTTCGCATTTCCCGTGGGCATTCGTTCGGCCATTGCACGCGACGGCGTCTACGACAAGACCGCCACATTTTGCGCCTATTTGCTGATATCCATCCCAGGTTTCTTCTTCGCCTATATCCTAATCATCCTGGTAGTCACACACCTGCATGTTCCGGTGATCGGCATGCAAACATTCGGCATCACAGCCGACGCGCCGCTGATCCGCATCATGGACCGCATCTGGCATCTGGTATTGCCCTCCATTTTAGGTGCCACCGGCGGGGTGGCCGTGCTCTCACGCTACGTGCGCGGGCAGATGCTGGAAATCATCGGCCAGGACTACGTGCGCACGGCACGGGCCAAGGGACTGCCCCCCGAGACGGTCTATTACAAGCATGCTCTGCGAAACGCCCTGCTGCCCTTTGTCACCATGTTCGGTTTGATCCTTCCCGGGCTGATCGGCGGATCGGTGATCATCGAATCGATATTCGCCTGGCCGGGCTTGGGGCGCATGGCGTATGAAGCCATACTGGCCCGGGATTATCCCGTGATACTCACCGTCAACTTCATCACCGCCGTTTTGGTGCTGATAGGAACCCTGATTTCCGATCTGCTCTACACCGTGGTGGACCCGAGGATCAAACTCTCATGAATGCCGCCAATCCGCCTGCGTCACCCTCACACGGCGGCGAGACCCTGATGCCGCCTTCGCGCTCGCCCTGGGCCGAGACCTGGTATCTTCTACGCAAGAATCGGATGGCATTTTCCGGCCTGGTGATCTTCAGCATCTTCTTTGGTGCCGCCATCATCGGATTGGCGGTCACTGCGGGCAGCCGGCCCCTGCTCGACCCGGCCCAGATTCGACTGGAAGAAAAGCTGCGCCCGCCCCTTGCCAGGCCCGACATCGCGGATTCACGGCCGGAAGAAGTTCCCGGCCTGGGCATCTATCTGCTAGGCACCGACAATTTGGGACGCGACGTCTTCGCCCGCATGCTTCAGGGTGCCTGGGTCTCCCTCACTGTGGGATTCGTGGCCGTGGGCATCGCCGTGGCAATCGGCATCTTGCTGGGGGGCCTGGCCGGTTACTACGGTCAGCAGTACATCCGGATCAGCCATCTTCTCCTCTTCATGATCCTCATGGCGTCCATCCTGTCGGTGACCCGAGGCCAATTGACACTCGCCGGCCTGTTGCTGGCGGCCGCCGCGCTGGGTGTCGGCTGGTTAAAAAAATACCATCGAGATGCTCCTCACCCCTTGCCCCCCGTGCTGCAATGGATCGCCTGGCCGGCCATGCAGGTAGACACCCTGATCATGCGCGCCGTGGACATCATGCTCTGTTTTCCCTCGTTCTTCCTGATCCTCACCGTAGTGGCCCTGTTGCCGCCGAGCATCTACAACATCATGGTGGTCATCGGCCTGACCAGCTGGATGGGGACCACGCGCTTCGTGCGCGCCGAATTCCTCTCCCTGCGTGAGTACGATTTCGTCGCTGCGGCCCGGGTACTGGGCATCAGCGATGCCCGCATCATCTTCCGCCACATCATGCCCAACGCCATCGCGCCGGTGCTGGTCTCTGCCACCCTGGGTATTGCCTCGGCCATGCTCACCGAGGCGGGCCTCAGCTTTTTAGGCTTCGGGGTGCCGCCCCCACATGCCACATGGGGCAATATTCTCTCCGACGGCCGCAATTTCATCTTCGACGCCCCCTGGCTTACCTTTGCCCCGGGGCTGGTCATCCTCGTGGTTGTGCTGGCCTTCAACCTGTTCGGCGAAGGCTTGAGAGATATCCTCAATCCCAAACCGCGGAAGCGAGGCTGAGCATGGCCGTCTCGAACGATATCCTGCTTGCGGTGGAGAATCTGAAAGTCTACTTTCACGGCGAGGGTCCTGTGGTCCGGGCCGTGGACGGTGTCGACTTCAACATCCACCGCCGCGAAACGGTCTGCATCGTGGGCGAGTCGGGTTGCGGCAAGACCGTCACCGCCCTGGCCATCCTGGGGCTGTTGAATCAGCCCCCAGCGCAAATTGCCGACGGACGCATGATCTTCGACGGACATGCCTTGTTGGATCTTCGATCATCGAAATTGCGCGCCCTGCGAGGACGCCGCATCGGCATGATTTTTCAGGAACCCATGACCTCCCTGAACCCGGTCTTCACCATCGGTGATCAGATCGACGAAGCCATCCTGGCGCATGAACCCGTCTCCCGGACGGAAGCCGCACGGCGGACCAGAAAACTGCTCGCAGAGGTGGGCCTTCACGATCCTGACCGGCGGGCCTGCGACTACCCCCACCAGCTCAGCGGGGGCCAGCGTCAACGGGTCATGATCGCCATGGCCCTGGCATGCAACCCCGACCTGGTGATTGCCGACGAACCCACCACGGCCCTTGATGTAACCGTCCAGGCCCGGATTCTTGCCCTGCTGCATGAGCTCAAGGAGCGTGGCAAGATGGCCCTCGCATACATCACCCACGACCTGGGAGTAGTAGCGGCCATTGCCGACAAAGTGTACGTCATGTATGCCGGCACGATGGTCGAGCAGGGCACTACCGGCCATATCTTTGGTAAGGCGCGCCATCCATACACCATGGCCTTGCTGAATGCCCTGCCCACCAGGGAAAAACGCGGCCAACGGCTCTACTCCATACCTGGATCGGTTCCCCATCCGGCCTATAAACCTGCGGGATGCCCCTTTCATCCGCGCTGCGACCATCGCCAGGCCGCCTGCAGGCGGGACTACCCCGAGATGTGCAACTACGGTGAAGGTCACCTGGCCCGCTGCCCTGTCATCTATCAGACTATAGACCCGCGCAAGGAGCCCCGCACGGCATGAACACGCCCCCACTCATCCTCCAGGTGGAGCAATTAAGAAAAACCTTTGCCGCGCGCCGCAGTCTATTTAAACCTTCGGGCAAGGCCGTAAAGGCGGTAGACGGCGTGAACCTAGAAATTCGCGCCGGGCAGACTTTGGGGCTTGTTGGGGAGAGCGGATGCGGCAAATCCACAGTGGCGCGAATGATTACGCGACTCCTCAAGCCCGACAGCGGTGTTATCCGGTTCGAAAATCAAGAGATCACCGAGCTGCCAGAGCACCGGTTCAAGCCACTGCGCGAAAAGATCCAGATGATCTTCCAGGACCCTTACAGCTCCCTCAATCCCAGAATGACCGTAGCTCAATCGATTGGCGAAGGGGTCCGCGTGACGGGTATGCGTCATAAAGCCGCTCAGGATCATCGCATCCGCGAACTGCTGGAGATGGTGGGTCTGCCGGCGGCCAGTGCCCCGCGCTATCCCCATGAGTTCAGCGGGGGCCAGCGCCAGCGAATAGGCATCGCCCGTGCCCTGAGCGTATCGCCGCGCCTGATCCTGTGCGACGAACCGATATCGGCCCTGGATGTCTCCATCCAGGCACAAATCATCAACTTGTTGAAGGATTTACAAACCAGGCTGGGATTAACCTATCTGTTCATCTCCCACGATCTCAACGTGGTTAGTTATATCTGCGATCAGGTGTGTGTCATGTATCGCGGCCAGATCGTGGAATCCGCGCCGGCCACGGCCCTCTTCTCCGATCCCCGACATCCCTATACCGTGAACTTGCTGGCAGCCGTGCCGGAACCCGCGTCCGCCGGCTGGAAACCCCGGGTGGCGGTAAAACCAGCCAACCGTACCCCGTCAGGTGGCTGTAACTACAGCGATCAGTGCCCCGACCTTTATTCCGCCTGCGCCGCCGGGCCACCACCCATGATTAAAGTCGCCCCCCACCACCATGTCCGCTGCGTAAAAAAACCTTAGGAGCCGCGTCTCGCCACGACTCTAACTCAATCGGCCCAGCATTTCGCGTTGGGACTGCCACGCTGAAATTGTGCTGCCTGAATTGAATGTGACCGTAAGCGTTCACAGGGCACCGAATCTGCTGCGTTGCCGGGCCTTTGAAATACCAAAGTACATCTGCTTTGCCCGGACGCCTTGCATATCCGGTACCTAAGCAAACGCTTACAGTGCTGTAGCTTTTCACCTCTTATGCACTTCAAACCCCTGAACAGGTACATGTGACCTATTAGGCATCAGTTTCTTGGCATACGAAAACAATCGAAAACCGTTAAGGTTCAAGGTGTT
>CAZGPF010000081.1:0-6503 GCA_964527275.1 uncultured Desulfosarcinaceae bacterium | reverse complement strand
GAAATTTCTCGTGATCCCGATTGTTTTTGAATACCGCTTTAGCTCGTTGCCGCGAGAGGTTACATGATAAAATGCACCCGGGTAGGTTATCCGCAAAGGCCGCGCCATTTCCATTCCCCCCATAGGCTTGGCGATTAAAGTGTTTTGTATTCGTCTCCTCCACTCATCTCAAGAGTGAAGCCTTGACCCCTTTGTTTTAGATAGCGTTGCTTGATTAGAGTTGGTTATCCATGTTAACAAAAAAATAATCGTAGATTAACACAATCCTAACATTGCCTTTCTATTTTAGCTGAAATAAAATATTCTAAAAGACCGATTTGAATGTATAATGTTTTAAAGGAGCGCAAATGACCAGACACTTCCAAAAAGAGCTGATAAAAATAAAGAAAATGATCCTCTCGTTAGGTGCCGCTGTGGAAGAGCGGGTGCAGATGGTCAAGACGGCCTGTGCCGACAGGGATGCCCAATTGGCCAGCAAGATCATCAGGCAAGATTTTGAAATCGACGAAATGGAAGTGGAGGTGGAAGAAGAGTGTCTCAAAGTGATGGCCCTGCATCAACCTGTGGCTGTGGATCTGCGATTTCTGATTTCCGTTATCAAGATCAACAACGACCTGGAGCGTATCGGCGATCAGGCGGTCAACGTTGCCGAACGGGTGGTGACTATCACCAAACAGGACCCCCCAGATTTTGTGTTTGACTACTCAACCATGGCGGAGAAAGCCCAAATCATGCTGAAAATGAGCCTGGATGCGCTGGTCAACATGGATGTGGATCTGGCCCTGAAGGTCTGTTTGCTGGATGACGAAGTTGATGATATCAAAGTGATTGCCTACAATACAATTAAGGATGTCATGGCTCTGGATGTTGAAAACTTGGGATATTATATTAACCTGCTATTGATTTCCAGGCATCTTGAGCGGCTGGCCGACCATGCCACTAACATTGCCGAGGAGGTCATTTACATGATCGAAGGCGAGATTGTACGCCACGGCGTCAATGAGTTAGAGCCACCGAATTAAATACCGGCGCCAGCTTTGGCATGCAGTCATATAACAGAGGCAAAACATGCCCAAAGAAAAAATCCTGGTGGTGGATGACGAGGAAGACATCCTCGAATTGGTCAAATACAATCTTGAAAGAGAAGGCTTTCAGATAACGTGTGCCCAATCCGGAGAAAAGGCCATAGAAGCTACGCGGCAGGAGCCCCCTAATCTGATCGTGCTGGACCTGATGCTGCCGGGAATAGACGGTCTGGAAGTTGCCCGGCGATTGAAACAGAGACAGAAAACCGCGGGCATTCCCATTGTCATGCTGACGGCCAAAGGCGAGGAGGCCGACATTGTCACCGGTCTTGAATTGGGGGCCGACGACTACATGACAAAACCGTTCAGCCCACTGGTCCTGATCGCACGCATCAAGGCTGTCCTGAGGCGACAATCAGCACAGTCACAGGAACCGGACCCGATTTTGAGCATCGGAAAGCTGACCATTGATTCACGCCGCCGTGTGGTTTCGGCGGGAGACAACAATCTAGACTTGACGTACAGCGAGTTTCAAATTCTGCAGTTCCTAACCGCCCGACCGGGCTGGGTGTTCACGCGTTCACAGATTGTGGATGCCGTACGCGGTGACAACTACCCGGTTACCGACAGGAGCGTGGACGTGCAAATTGCCGGTCTACGTAAAAAGCTGGGGCCGTGCGGTGACTACATCGAAACCGTGCGGAGTGTGGGCTACCGCTTCAAGGAAGACGCATGAGAACGACTCGAAAGCTGATCTGGTATATTTATCCCTGGTTTTTGCTGATCACGCTTGTGCCTCTTTTTACCATTATCTGGTACACCGTAGACACCAGCCGGGAGCTCTTAATGAGCAGGACAAGAGCGGATCTATTGAACCTGGCCCATATCATGCAGAACAATGTTTCGCACCTTTTAAGAAATGGCCGGATGGATGAAATTGACCGGTTGTGCAAGGAGACCGGAGCGGTCTCTGCCACACGCTTGACTGTCATTCTGCCGGACGGCAGGGTGATTGGTGATTCGCAAAAAAATCCCGACAACCTCGATTTTCACGGCAATCGTCCGGAAATTGTAAACGCACTCAAGACAGGTATGGGGTCTTCCGAGCGCTACTCAGCCACCCTGAACCACCAGATGATGTATGTGGCCCTGCGCCTGTCGGACCAGGACCGGCATCTGGGGATCTTGCGGATAGCCATTCCAGTCACCGCCATTGACAGGGTCCTTAACACTATTGAATTCAGGGTCGTTGTGGGAGGGATAGTTATCGCTATTTTGGCGGCTATGATCAGTCTCTACGTTTCGCGCAGGATCAGCAGGCCCGTGGAAGAGATGAGACGCGGAGCCGAATTGTTTGCCCGTGGGGATCTTACCCACCGGCTTCCGGCACCCCCTTCCACGGAACTGGCCGGTCTTGCCGATGCCATGAACACCATGGCCATGCAGCTTGCGGACCGTATCCAGACGGTGGTCAGCCAGCGCAATGAATACGAAGCAGTGCTGTCGAGCATGCTCGAAGGTGTGATTGCCATCGATCAGGATGAAACCATCCTCAGTATCAACCAGGCGGCCCTAAATATACTCAAAATTAGATCATCCGATGCCAAGAACCGCACTATTCATGAAGTGGTTCGCAACCGGCAATTCCTGGCCTTGGTAATGGATTCACTGGCCGGCAAAACCTTGGAAGAAGAGGATATTGAAATCCAGCAGTTTGAAGAAAAGCTCATCATCAACATCCGGTGCATGGCCCTGCGCGATGCCTCCTTGCAGAGCATCGGCTCCCTGGTGGTGCTGAATGACGTTACCAGGATCCGGCGCCTTGAAAACATCCGCAAAGATTTCGTTGCCAATGTCTACCATGAGATCAAAACGCCGTTGACGGCCATCAAGGGATTTGTGGAAACCCTGCAGCAGTCCATGACAACGGATCAGGCAGACAACCTGAAATTTTTAGGGATTATCGACAAACACGTCAACCGCTTAAACGCCATTGTCGAGGATCTTCTGGCCCTGGCCAGGATCGAGCAGATCGATGAAAAAGCATCCGCAACCCTGGAAAAAGGGCGGCTCAAAAACTTTCTGGAAAATGCAATCAGCGTGGTTCAGCACAGGGCAGAGCTAAAACAGATCTCGATTATCATTGAGATACAAGAGGACCATCACATAAAAGTTGACTCCACTCTGTTCGAGCAGGCCATGGTCAATCTGCTGGATAATGCCGTAACCTACAGCCCTGAGAATGAGACGGTCACCATTTCCACGCAGGAGAATAAAGAAGAATTCGTCATCGACATAACAGACCAGGGCATTGGTATCTCCAGGGAGCATCTACCCAGGTTATTTGAGCGGTTTTACCGGGTGGACAAGGCCAGGAGCCGCAAACACGGCGGCACCGGTTTGGGGCTCGCTATTGTCAAGCACATTGTCCAGGCCCACGGCGGAAAAGTCAGCGTTCAAAGCCAGCCGGGCAAAGGCAGTGTCTTCAGCATCCATCTTCCCGCAGAACTCATCAGGCCAGCATGACACCCGGACCTTGTGACCGTTAGCTTTCATTTACGGAGTTGTTTTCGCTTTATAAGGAATAATACAAATCTAGCTCAATCTTAACACTTTACTAACAATCTCTTCTTAAGATTCTTTAAATGAACATTTCAACCACACTCATCATTGTAATTTTGCTGACACTGGCAAGTGTATCCTACGTCCTGGGCAGAAAAAAAGCTGTGCGCATTGCCGGGGGCAAAGCAGGCATAAAAAACCTGCACTCCCTGCCGGCCCATTACGGAACCCTGACAGCACTGTGGTGCGGTATCCCGGCCCTCCTGGTTTTTAGTTGCTGGCTGGCTTTTCAGGACACCGTTATCACGAGCCTGGTGGTGAGTGATCTGCCGGAACAGTTTGGCAGTTATCCCGAGGATCGACTCAACCTGGTGGTCAACGACATTAAAAACCTTGTTTCCGGCAACATCATTTCCGGCGATGTGAATATGACCATGATCAAAGCGGCCGACCACTACCGCGATCTTATGGCCACCAGCAAGGCGGCCCTGGTCGTGTTGGTGCTGGTGGTGGCTATAATGGGTGCCCTGGCGATCCTGAAACTGATCAAGCCGCAAACACGCGCCCGCAACAAGGTGGAGCGATTTGTCAAGATCCTGCTGGTCTTCTGTTCCACCATCGCCATTTTCACCACCATCGGCATCGTCCTTGCGGTCCTCTATGAAGCCATACGCTTTTTTAAGGTCGTACCCATCCATGAATTCTTGTTTGGCCTCGATTGGAGCCCGCAGATGGCCATACGCGACGACCAGGTGGGTTCTTCCGGGGCTTTTGGGGCCATCCCGGTTTTAGCTGGCACCATGATGATTTCCGTCATTGCCATGTTTATTGCAGTGCCCATCGGTCTCATGGCGGCCATATACCTTTCCGAATATGCCGGGAAGAAAGCGCGGGCCACGGTAAAGCCGCTGATGGAAATTCTGGCGGGTATTCCCACGGTGGTTTACGGTTTTTTTGCCGCCCTGACCGTCGCGCCCTTTATTCGCAACTCCGGCTCCTTGCTCGGGCTGGATGTGTCGTCGGAAAGTGCCCTGGCAGCCGGACTGGTCATGGGTATAATGATCATCCCTTTTGTCTCTTCCCTGTCCGACGATGTGATCAATGCGGTACCGCAGACGCTGCGAGACGGTGCCTACAGTCTGGGGGCAACCCAATCGGAGACGATCCGGCAGATTATCGTCCCGGCCGCCCTGCCGGGCATTGTGGGCAGCATCCTCCTGGCCGTATCCCGGGCCATCGGCGAAACCATGATCGTGGTCATGGCGGCCGGGCTTTCGGCTAACCTGACGGCCAATCCGCTGAAAGCCGTCACCACCGTAACGGTGCAGATTGTGACCCTTTTGGTGGGCGACCAGGAGTTTGACAGCCCCAAGACCCTGGCCGCCTTTGCCCTGGGACTGCTGTTGTTTGTCATCACCCTGTTGTTTAATGTGGTAGCCCTGAAGGTTGTGCGCAAATACCGGGAGCAATATGAATAAAGAAGAAACAACCCAACCAGGCCGCCAAAAAAAGACCGTCCGTACATTGGACATCGTCAACCAGGGGCTGCAGAAACGCTATAGTTCTGAAAGACGGTTCAGGATGCTGGGTCTCTCTGCCATCATAGCCAGCATGCTGTTTCTGGCATTGCTTTTTGTCACCATTACCGGCAATGGATACACGGCTTTCTGGCAGACCTTTATGAAACTGGAGGTCTATTTCGACCCCAACATGCTGCCCCAGGACGCGCTGGAGAGGGCTGACTATCCCGGACTGGTAAAAAAGTCGCTGCGTACCATGTTCCCGGATGCTAAGGGTCGTAGCGACAAACGCAAGCTCTACAAACTGGTCAGCTCGGGTGCTTCTTTCCAACTGCGCGACATGGTACTGCAGAATCCGGCCCTTGTCGGTCAAACCCTTTCGATCTGGGTGCCGGCAGACGATGACGTTGACATGCTGATCAAAGGGCACTTTGACCGCGACCTGCCTGAGGAAGCGCGTCGCCTCAATAACCGGCAACTGGCCTGGCTTGACCGACTTGATGCAACCGACAGTATTAAGAAAAAGTTCAACACAACCTTCTTCACGGCAGGGGATTCAAGGGAACCCGAGTTGGCCGGAATAAAAGGTGCTGTGCTGGGTTCCTTCTACACCCTGATCATAACGCTAATCCTCTCCTTTCCCATCGGTGTGGCATCAGCGGTTTACCTGGAAGAGTTCGCCCCTCGCAATCGTTGGACCGATCTCATTGAAGTCAACATCAACAACCTGGCGGCGGTTCCCTCTATCGTGTTCGGTCTTTTGGGGCTGGCGGTTTTCCTCAACTTTTTCGGCCTGCCCAGGTCGGCCCCCGTGGTTGGCGGCCTTGTGCTGACCCTGATGACGCTGCCTACCATCATTATTGCCAGCCGCGCGGCTCTTTTGTCGGTGCCGCCTTCGATTCGTGAGGCCGCCCTTGGTGTGGGGGCCTCCAAGATGCAGGTGGTGGCCCACCATGTCCTGCCGCTGGCCATGCCCGGCATGCTGACCGGCACTATCATCGGCATGGCCCGTGCCCTGGGTGAATCGGCACCGCTTCTCATGATCGGCATGGTGGCATTTATCGTAGACATACCCGGCGGTTTCACCGACCCTTCTACCGTACTGCCGGTACAGATATACCTCTGGGTGGACAGCCCGGAACGGGCCTTTGTGGAACGCACCTCCGCCGCAGTCATGGTCCTGTTGGGATTCTTGATCGTTATGAATGCGACGGCGGTATATTTAAGAAAAAAGTTTGAAAGAAGATGGTAAATAAAATCGCTGAAGAAGATTTTATGAAACGCGACCAGGTCGTTATAAAAACAGATTACATCGCACAGGATTATGAACAAGCAACTGCCTTATCATCCAGAGTTGCAACCACCAGAGTTGCAGCCAATCGATACATGCTGGGGT
>CAZGPF010000080.1:0-6522 GCA_964527275.1 uncultured Desulfosarcinaceae bacterium | reverse complement strand
CGCTATATGGAAAGGCCTGAAGGGCCGAAGATGAAGTGCTCTGAGTAGTTACTCGCGAAGTTAATTCCCCTGGATGAAAGGGGTGCAAACATCTCGTGAGGCGAGGCGAAAAGAGATGAACAAGCTGACGGTAAAAGATCTCCAGATCAGGGAGCAGCGTGTTTTGTTGCGCGTAGACTTCAACGTGCCCGTGCGCAAGGGGCGGGTCACTAATGATAAACGTATACGCGCGGCCCTGCCCACGATCCGCTATATCCTCTCCAGGGGCGGTAAACTGATCCTCATGTCCCACCTGGGACGCCCCCAGGGTGAACGGCGGGCGGAGATGTCCCTGAAACCATGCGTGGCGGTGCTGGAGCGCTATCTGAGGCAAGCGGTCGATTTCGCCGATGACTGCGTTGGCCAAGCCGCCGAAGAGGCGGCCGTCCGGTTGCGCGCCGGAGATGTCCTGATGCTGGAGAACCTTCGCTTCCACTCCCGCGAGACGGACAACGATCCCTCATTCGCGAGATCCCTGGCCGCCTTGGGACAACTGTATGTCAATGATGCTTTTGGCAGCGCCCATCGAGCCCACGCCTCCACCCAGGGGGTGACTGCTTATCTGCAGCCTGCCGCGGCCGGCTTCCTGATGATGCAAGAGCTCGACTATCTGGGCCAGGCCACGAGTTCACCCTCCAGGCCGTTTGTGGCTCTCCTGGGAGGGGCCAAGATCTCCGGCAAGATCGAGGTCATCCAAAGCCTGCTGCCCAAGGTCGAGCGCCTGATTATCGGTGGCGGCATGGCCTATACATTTCTGCGTGCCAAGGGTTTGAATGTGGGGCGCAGCTTGCTGGAAGCCGACCAGGTGCCATTGGCCCGGAGATTGATGGCGGCCGCCGGCGATAAACTGGTACTGCCCGTCGATTGCATGGTCAGCGAGAATTTTGATCTCGCCGCCGGCAGCGTCGATGATCTTCAGGCCATCGAAGTGGGTGCCATTTCGTCGCAGGCCGCGGGTCTGGATATAGGTCCGGCATCCATTGCCGCTTTCGGGCGCATATTGCGTGGAGCCCGCACCGTCGTCTGGAACGGCCCCATGGGAGTTTTCGAGGTCGAGGCCACGGCCAGGGGAACATTCGATATCGCCCGCCTGTTGGCGCAAATAACCGACGCTGGCGCAGTAACCATAATTGGCGGTGGTGACTCTGCTGCCGCAGCCGAGAAAGCGGGCGTGGCGGATCGCATATCACATATTTCCACTGGCGGCGGCGCATCGCTGGAGTTTTTGGAGGGCAAGACGCTGCCCGGCGTCGACGCGCTGAGTGACAAGCCGGCTGGCGCTTGAAAATCTTTCAGGGGATGCTTTTGGAAAACCGCAAGCCCGCTGTTGGCAAGACGATGGCCGCGTGGTGGGTTTGGCTTGTCGCGGCGCTGGGCCTAGCCGTGATAATAACCTATTGGTACTGGGTGCCCATACGGGAAGGGGCCGGCTTCTTATACCAGGTGTTGACCGACCGGCAGCTGGTGAGCGACTATGTGGCCTCCTTTGGCGCCGCCGCTCCCCTGGTGTTTATGGGCGTGCAGGTGGCGCAGGTGGTCATGGCGCCCATACCCGGTGAGGCCACCGGGTTTATAGGAGGCTATCTCTTCGGCGCCTTTGCCGGCTGCTTCTACTCCTCAATCGCTTTGACCATTGGATCGTGGCTCAATTTTGTCATCGGCCGCTTTGTGGGTAAGCGTTGGGTGCGCCGCATTATCCCCAGGGAAAAGCTTGACAGGTATGATCATCTTATGCGCCACCAGGGCATGCTGGTGGTATTCCTCTTATTTCTTTTTCCAGGCTTTCCCAAAGACTATCTGTGCCTTTTTTTGGGTATCAGCACCATGCCCATGCGCGTTTTTCTGCTCATGACCATGGTGGGACGCATCCCGGGCACCTTGATGCTCAGCCTGCAGGGTGCCCTGGTATTTGAAAAAAACTATCTGATTTTTTGTCTCCTCCTGGCGCTCAACGCCATCGCCATCTATTACGGCTATCGCTATCGCGAGTCACTTTATCGGTGGGTCGAAAATATCAACAAAGAGCCGCCGGCGGATATTGAGGACGAGCAGCATTAAGCCAGGAGAGAAGGTTGGATTTTTTGCAGTCGCCGCGTAGAACTTAGCCAGGTTAAGCGCTTACGTCGCTCGTATTACGAGATGCCAGGTGACGAACTCGATCAGTTTATCATCGACTACTGCCTGGCGGACTCGTAGAGGCGCTTTGTGGGCCATGCGGAAACCTATCGCATTGTGGAAAAGTGGGAACTCGAACCCCTGGCACCCATCCCCGGCATCCAGTACAAGCCTGACAATGTCTTTGCAGTAATTTTTGTGGAAGATACTAGGCAGTCCGATTTCAAAAAAGATATGTAACTACTCAGAGCACTTCATCTTCGGCCCTTCAGGCCTTTCCATATAGCGATGCTATTATGAAAAGACCTGAATGACCGAACCTAAAGCACTCTGAGCAGTTACAGTTCGAGATAGAATTGTTGCAGTTCGTGCTTTTTTGTGCTTTTTGCCATTACGCTGAGTAGTTACAAAGATATCAGCCCTTAGCCATCAATATGGTCTACGCTTAGATTATGGCGAGGCCGACCATGAGGTGTCCCCGGAAGCGACCGTCTTCGTTTGTGGTGATGTGCCTGATCCGTGTTTTCAGGTTTTCGTACAGTCCCTGAGCATTGGCAAGATAGTAGGTCATTGTAATGGTGTCGCCGACCTTTATGTGTTTGAGAACTTTGGAACCCTCTTTGACCAGGATACACATCCCCGCGCTTGGGATGTTCCACAATTTAAATTGGTAGTAGGAGGCCATGCTCCTGGTGGTGAATTGTACACTGAAGTAGCGGCCCGTCGCCTCGCTGGTATATGGTTGCCTAGCGGGTGAGTCTCCATTCAAATGATCTCTATCCATTGCTTCCCCCACTGGTATTTGAAAATCGGACGCCAACAAATTGTAACGATCTATTATAGAGCATATTATCAAATAGATATCAAACAGTGAATCGAACTTTTAGATCGCATCAGCGGTCACCAATATCCTTGTCGGCCCGCTGATCGGCCTTGCGGCGCAAGATATCGAAGCGTTGGCAATCGGTGGCGAGATGGATGGTAACGCGGCTGCCGGGCTGGGCCACATCCACTGGCTGGCCCTGGATGTCGATAACTTGACGCAATTTGTCGGCCAGGGGTGCTAAGCCGGGCCTGATGATCTCGACGCGGTCGCCGGTCTGGAGCCTGTTGCGAACTTCAATATGGGCTCTGTGTCTGCCGGCCGGAGCGAGTACCTTGCCGGCCAAGGTGTATAACGGCGGTTGCGGCGGCCGCCAGTTGGGACGGATCGCCGCAGGTTGGTCCAGGTAAAAACCTGTGCTGTATCCACGGCTGGTAATCTTGCCCAATTCTGCGGACCAATGGGGTTGGACGGCGTAATTCACGGGGTCGGCATGATAGCTGTCGAGGGCTGCTCGATAGACATTCACCGCAGTGGCCGCGTAGTGGATGCCTTTCATGCGGCCTTCGATTTTCAGCGCGCGGATGTTGGCGGCCACCATCTCCGGCAGATGATCAAGCATGCAGAGGTCGCGGGAGTTGAAGATATATGTGCCGCGTTGATCTTCACGGATGGGGAAGTATTGGCCCGCGCGCGTCTCTTCGACGACGGCATATCGAAATCGGCACGGGTGGCAGCACATGCCCTGGTTCGCCGGGCGTCGGGCCATGAAATTGCTGAGCAGGCAGCGGCCCGAGTAAGAGATGCACATGGCCCCGTGAACGAATGCTTCCACCTCTACCTGTTTTACGCTCGCCAGCCGGGCAATCTCTTTGAGGGTTAATTCACGGGCGGCGTTGATCCGACGGACGCCCTGGCGTCGCCAGAACTCCACCGCTTGCCGATTGGTGGTGTTGGCCTGGGTGCTCAGGTGAATGGGCAGGCCGGGGGCCGTCCGTTGCGCCATGGCCACCACCGCGGGATCGGCAACGATGATGCCGTCGGGCTGTAAGGCGTCGAGCAGTGCAAGATAGCTTTCGAGGGGGGCAAGATCTTTGGCGCGCGCGAAGATATTAACAGCCACATAGACCTTGGCATTCCGGGAGTGGGCCAGATCGATGGCGGTCTCTAACTGGCCCGCTGAAAAATTGGCCGAAAAATTGCGCAGGCTGAACTCTTTGCCGGCCAGGTATACCGCGTCGGCCCCGTAATGCAGGGCAATTTCGAGTTTTTCGAAGTTGCCGGCCGGCGCCAACAATTCTACTTTCGGCGCGGGAGCAGTCATGGCCTTCAACCGCTCTTGTCGCCGGCATGCGCCATGAAGGCGGGCATGGCCTCAAGTGAACGTTCCAGGGGGTTTGCCGAGAAGACTTCTATGGAGAGTGAGCCGTGGAAATTGATAAGGAATTTAGCCATCAGGCGTTGAATGTCGACAGCCAGATGGGTGATGGCGCGATGATCGCGTCCCTGTTTTACGCCGTGGAGATGGAAGATGGTGATGCGCTGGGCATACTCTTTCAATGTCGTTGCCACGTCAAACCCGTAGAGGATCAGATGCCCAACATCGATGCACACGGCCAGATCAAGCTTCGAGACCACCGGGGCCAGCCATTGGGGGTCGAACTCAAGCGTCTCCACCGAGATCTCGCGGGAGGCGATAGCGGCAGTTTGCAGCAGCCTTGCGGTGCTCTGCGTGGCCCGGTCTTGCCACGCTTTGAGCTCCCTGGCGTCCATGCGCCGACTGGCGCAAGTCAAGTGCAATGTATGCGTGGTGGGTGCCAGGGGCGCTACCCGTTCGATGGTTCGGGCAACGGCGTCAACCGATCTGGCCCTTTGGTCAGCCGATGGATCGGCCATGGAGATGTCCAGGGGCAGATGCACATTGAAGGTAGTCTCGTGATCCCGGGCCAGGGCTGCTAGCTCCCTGATTTGATGGCGGGTGGGCAAATTGGCGATTTCGAAAATCAACAGTTCGATCTCATCCACACGCGGTGCCAGTGCGCGCACATTGGCGACATAGCCGTCCGGGTATATAAATGATGTTGTCCCCAGGCGAAAAGGGTAGGGGTTCGAAGATGCCATGGCCGTCACCCTACCCAACGCGAAGCCGCGATCAAGAAGAGCGCGGCCTCGGTGACCTCGATCATGGCGCCGAGCATGTCGCCGGTAAGGCACCCTGTTTTGCGCCGATACAATGCCAGGATCGAGAATACCATCAGGGCATATACGAGGATTACCCCCATGGCCCGCCATCCGGCGGTGAGTGCAAGCAGCAGCGCCAGGCCCAATCCCCAGAAATCGGAAGGCCTCGTTGGCGACTGAAAGAAGGCACTGCCAAGGCCTCTATCATCGCGGCCATAAGGCATCAGCCTGGCAGCGATCAGAACAGATCCACGGGCATAGGCCGGAACGAGAAAGAGCCAGAGGCTGGAGTGCTCTCCGAGGTGCGCCAATCCTGCCCACTTGACGGCCAGGCAGCATATCAGGGCCACGACTCCCATGGCGCCGACGCGGCTGTCCTTCATGATTCGCAGGGCCTGGGCTGAGTCCCGGCCCCCATAGAGGCCGTCGGCGCTGTCGGCCAGTCCGTCCAGGTGCAGGGCACCGCTGATGAGCGCCAGCAGGAGAAGATCCACCACGGCCACAACCGGCCGGGGCCATAACATGGAGGCAGCCGCATCCACGGCCACCAAGGCGGCGCCGATCAAGAGACCGCAGATGGGAAAGAGGGGTAATGCCGCCCTGGCATCGAAGCGCTGGTCTGTTTTAACGGGCAGGATGGTGAGAAATTGAAGGGCAAATACCAGGCCGGGCCATCTGCTCGCTTTGAGATTTTCCCCGGTGGTCATAGATTCAACCCCTGGTCTTGATGGGAACGGCGATCCCCGCCACCATCCACACCACTTGATCGCAGACGGCGGCCAGTTTTTGGTTGCATCCGCCGGTCAAGTCCCTGAAACGGCGGGCTAATCTATTTTGAGGGACGATGCCCGCGCCCACTTCGTTGGTCACTACGATCACGTGGCAGGGCGGCTTGTCCAGGGCGTGGGCGAGGGTATCTATATGCTCGATGATCGCATCATCCTCCTCGTGGGCCAGCATTAGGTTGGTGATCCACAAGGTTAGGCAGTCGATGAGCACCACGTGCTGCCGAGGCCCATGCTCGGCGAGCATGGCGACAATTTCCAGGGGAGCCTCGATGGTGCGCCAATGGTCGCCGCGTTGCAACTGGTGCCGGCGCACGCGAGCGGCCATCTCCTCATCCTGGGGCGCGCATGTGGCCAGGAAAAGATGTTTTGCGCCGCCTGCGGCTTCACCCAGGGCCAGAGCATGTCCGCTCTTGCCACTGCGGCAGCCGCCGATGATCATGGTTGTGGAGGGCATTGAATGTTTGCTTCCATTATATATTATCCGCAGATTCCCGCAGATTCTCGCAGATTAAAAACTAATTTTGAAGGCTCTTTGTTCCATCCTGGCTGGCGTAACCCCGGCGTCCAACATGGTGT
>CAZGPF010000079.1:0-6532 GCA_964527275.1 uncultured Desulfosarcinaceae bacterium | reverse complement strand
AGTTCGTGCTTTTTTGTGCTTTTTGCCATTACGCTGAGTAGTTACACTTACTTTTTATTTTACGAAGAATATGTTCACCCTGCCGCCGTTCGGTGATGCCCAGCGTAGCGCACTGGTTGACAATTAACAAAATGATTTTCGTATCGCATCCCGCAGCAAATTGCTTGCGGTTGAATAGTACGCATTGGTCTCGACCACCAAAGAATTGTACCGATCTTTTAGCGCAGATCTAATTCGATGCCGGCGATGTCCAGCTGCTCAAATTTCAGTTGATTTTCGATGATTTTTTTCATAGCCTTTTTGCAACGAAGATTTTTCATTTTTAGGTCTGAAATGCCGATTCTGAAAAATCAGCAAATATCGATATTATCTGTATATCCAACACTTTAACTATCGATGATGGCCTCCGGATGCAAGCCCAAAGCGCATACGGTTAAAAAATCTTCGTTTTTTTGTGGCTAATTCACCGAGATTGAAAGGTTTTCGGCTTTCCGTCCAAGCCCTTAACATAAAATTAAGGACGGACTTGACCCCTGCATATGGATCTATGTTGAAAAGGGAGAGCTGAGAGTGTCACCAACCGATAGTTTTAAGCCTGAAATTGTGGTTCTCTTTTGCCAAAACTGTGTTCAGACGGATTTGGCCCTGGCCGATTCCATCCGGCAATTGGAAGACACATTGGCCCGTTTTGTGGTGATGCCATGCTCAAGCAAGGTAGATATCAGGCAATTGTTGGGAATCCTGGAAAAAGGCATCGACGGAGTCCAAATCATCAAATGTCCGGATACAAACTGTCGTTTTCTCGATGGCAAGATCACGGCCCTCAACCAGGTCAAGCATGCCCACGGGCTTCTTAAGGAGATCGGTTTCCCGGATATACGGGTTCAATTAGAAACCGGCAAGACGCTCAATGAAAAAGAGTTGTTCGACTTAAGCAATTCCTATGGCTGCAAGCTTCGTGAGCAAGGCCCCAACCCTTTGAAAAAAACCACAACCCAAAGCTAAAGACCATGAGCACAAAATACCATTTGACGCCCCAACCCGCGCCGCCGAGATTTTCTCCGATTTCGGAAGTTAGTATGTTTGAGACCAAAAAATGTTTGGGATGCCAGCAATGTATTAAATATAGCGCCTGTATTTACGATTTATACGCCCCTCATGCAGAGGATTTCGATCCTCTGGTCATCCAAAACAGAAGAGACTATAACTGCTTTGGTTGTTTTCGCTGCTTGCAGGAGTGTAAAAACAACATCATGTCCAGGGCCTTGAATCCACGCTGGGGTCGTCTGGGCAATGACTATTGGACACCGACTATTATCACCAGTATCTGGCAACAGGCCGAGACCGGCAAAATACCCGTTTCGGGAGCCGGATACCGGGGGCCTTTCAGCGGTCCTGGCTTTGACGGCATATGGACCGATATGTCGGAGATCGTGCGGCCCACCCGAGACGGCATCCATGGCCGGGAGTATATCAGTACCCGCATAGAACTTGGACGCAAGCCCCAACAGCTAACATTCGATGAAGCCGGCAAACTAACCGCTGTACTTCCGCCCCTGGTGGAGATCCCCATTCCCTTAATCTTTGACATGCCACCTTATGGGTTTATTGGCCCCAGCACTCGCAAAGCCATGGCCATGGCCGCCCGTGAGCTGGGCACCCTCCTGGTGGCCACCTGTGATGAGGCCAGGGGTGTGTTGTCTTCCTTCAGCGATATATTGATGGTGAAATTCGATCCTCAGAAGGACGATGTGAGCAGCCTTGAGGGTGTTTCCATTGTGCTTGTGGAGTACGACAAAGCTGTGGCGCATGAGATCGCAATCATCAGGCACAGGCACCCCCGAATAGTTGCCGGGGTAAAGCTGGAGCTAGATGAAAATGCGGCCTCCCGTGCCATCGAACTTGCGCATAAGGGCATCGACATGCTTTGGCTTGCCGCCGATCCCCAGGGGCAAGGGTATGGCAGGAAAAAAGATACCTTTATTGCGGACCTGATCCGTGAAGTCCATATGGCCCTGGTCAAAGATGGCTGCCGGGAGCGTTTGAGCGTACTGGCGAGTGGCGGCATTGCCATGGCCGAGCACATGGCCAAATCTATCATCTGCGGAGCCGATGGCGTAGGCGTGGCGTTGGCCTTCATGGTGGCCATGGAGTGCCGCTTGTGTGTTGACTGTCAGAATCAGGCGCGCTGCCCGGTGGAATTGGACCAGGTGCCGGAGAGACAAGCCGGCCAACGCATGGTCAATCTAGTCGTCTCATGGCATTCACAGCTTATCGAGGTAATGGGCGCCATGGGCTTGCGTGAGGTGCGCAGGCTGCGTGGCGAGGTGGGCCGGGCCATGTTTTTCGATGACTTGGAAAAGGATATTTTCGAACCCCTTTTCGGGACCCTCAAGGACAAATCGACCTCCAATCCGGCAGGGAGATCCGACGCTACTCCCAAACCGCCTCATGTCTGGAATTTTCCCGGCTGTAAACAAGAGACAAAGCTGACGCCGTCCCGCTATCGCAACCGCCTCAACAAATACAAGGTGGTGCTGAAAGATGCCTGCACCCATTGCGGCAAATGCGCCGAGGTTTGCGCATTGGGTGTTTTAAAAATGGTGGGGGGCCGTATGCTCACACCAAAAAGTCATTTGTGCATGGGCCACCAACACTGCAAAGCAACGGGCGCTTTTTGTATGCACCACTGCCCCGAAGAGGCCATCAAGGTGGGAGCCGATCCGGTATGGCAGACCTTTGGCGACCCCCGTTGGCCGGCCGCTCTCATCGCCGCCACCTGGTATCAAGCCGAAACCGGACTACCACCCTATGACGCAGGTTATGAATATAGCATCGGAGAATCGGGCGGAGGGTTTGATAAAATTGAGTTCCGCTTTCCGGAAACACTTCCCGATCCCCACCTAAAGCCGCATACCATCGATTTGTCGATCCCCCTTAACCGCCGCGCAGACGATGAGCGGCATGCGGTGACCATCGGTTTTCCCATCTACGGCGGCGGTATGAGCTTCGGTTCCATCAGCCTGGACACCATGCTGGCCCGGGCCAGAGCCTACGCGGCCTTCGATTCCTTTACCTGTTCCGGAGAGGGCGGCTATCCCGATAAGCTCAAGCAGTATGATGATTACGTCATCACCCAGGTGGCCACTGGGCTTTTCGGTGTTATGGAGGAGACCATCAAACGGGTGCGCATCATCGAATTCAAATACGCCCAGGGCGCCAAACCGGGGCTGGGCGGTCACCTGCTGGGAGGCAAGGTTACTCCTACGGTGGCGGCCATGCGCCAGGCGGTGGTGGGCAGCGCCCTTTTTTCGCCCTTTCCCTTTCATTCGGTCTACTCGGTGGAAGACCATAAAAAACACGTGGACTGGATCAAGCATATCAATCCCAAGGCCCTGGTTTCGGTAAAAGTCTCGACCCCCACCGACGTGGATATGGTGGCTGTGGGCAGCTATTACGCCGGTGCGCACATCATACACATCGACGGCAGCTATGGGGGCACTGGAGCGGCACCCGACATCGCCAAAAAGAATATTGCCATGCCCATCGAGTACGCCATTCCCAAGGTGCATCAGTTTTTAATTGCAGAAGGTGTACGCGATCAGATGACGCTGATTGCCTCAGGCGGTATTCGCTCCGCCTGGGATGTGGCCAAGGCCATCGCCCTGGGCGCCGATGGCGTGGTTATCGGCACCTCCGAACTGGTGGCCCTGGAGTGTATCCGCTGCGGAAGTTGTGAAAGTGGTCGCGGATGCCCGCGAGGCATTGCCACCACGGACGATGAATTGGCCACAACCTACGATGTGGACTGGGCCACCCAACGATTGGTTAATCTATTTCATGCCTATGCCCTGCAGCTTCAAGAGATTTTATGGCGTTTGGGCATTAGGCGCGTAAAGGACCTCGTGGGACGTACCGATCTCATGATTCATACGGACTATACCAAGGATAAGGTCTGAAACATAATGCCCAATTTAACCCCACGTATCATCGCTTCCCGACGGGATCTGATGGCCAAAAATACCAACCCCATCGGTAAAAAAGTGTCCGAAGAAGGAGGTTGCGGGGTAGTGGGCCTGGCCGCCAACATTCCCGTGAGCGGTCGGCACATCTTCCAACCCTCGATTCAGATGCACAACCGCGGTAACGGCAAGGGCGGCGGCATTGCTGCGGCCGGATTGCTGCCCGAGCAGCTGGGGGTCGATGCGGCCACCTTAAAAAACGATTATCTCATGCAGATTGCCCTTTTGGAAACCGATGCCGGGCATGAGGTGGAAAAAGCCTTGCTAGTTTCCGATTTGGAGATTCACCATAAAGCGGCCATAGAACCGCAGGCTGATTATCGCGATCTTAACCTGGATGTGGAACCTCCGGCGGTGGTACGCTATTTTGTGCGTGTAAAAGAGGCCACCCTGACACGTTTTGCCGAGGAAAACGGACTTCAAAAGGCTTCCAAACGGGCCTGTGAAGACGAGTATATTTTTCAAAACAGTACCCGCTTAAACCAGCAATTCTATGCCTCTTATGGCCAACAACAGGCCTTTGTTTTATCCCATGCGCGGGATTTGCTCATATTCAAGATCGTGGGGTATGCCGAGAACGTGGTTCAATATTATGGCCTTGATGATATGCAGGCCCGTATTTGGATCGCCCACCAACGATATCCCACCAAGGGGCGGGTATGGCATCCAGCCGGATCGCATCCTTTTATCGGCATGAACCAGGCGTTGGTTCACAATGGCGATTTTGCCAATTATTACGGTGTCTCCGAATATCTGGCCCAGCACAACATCGCCTCGCAATTTTTAACCGATACAGAAGTTTCGGTGCTTTTGTTCGACCTATGGCACCGGGTTTATGGATACCCCCTGGAATACGTCATCGAAGCCATGGCCCCCACTACTGAACTCGATTTCGACTGCCTAAGCGCGGAAAAACGCGAAGTTTACCAGGCCATCCAGAGCCTGCATGTTGGCGGCTCTCCCGACGGCCCCTGGTTTTTCATCATCGCCGCCAGTGATCCGGATCAAGATACCTGTCAGCTTTTGGGTATTACCGACACCGCCATGCTGAGGCCCCAGGTATTCGCCATCCAACAAGGGGATGTCAGCATCGGCTTGGTGGCCTCGGAAAAACAGGCCATCGACGCCACCCTGCACTCTCTCAATGCCGAGGACCCTCGTTTTAGACTAGTGGCCGATCGTTACTGGAACGCCCGTGGCGGGAGCCATACTGACGGCGGTGCCTTCACCTTTAGTGTGACGGGACAAGGGGCTGAATTCTCATTGGATTGTGCCGATAAATTCGGTCGCAAGATCGACATTCCCCCAGGCGAGTGGCGCATCGATTATGACAAATCCCCGCAACCATTTAACGGCGCTGCGGAACTGATGACGACTATTCGCCAACTTTGGGATTCGGAAGGCATTCAGGAAGCGTATGGGCATCTAGTTAGGAAACTGCCCAGCCTCAACCTGGACCGTTTGAACTGGGTATGTGCCCAGCTAGGTGCCTGGGCTCAGAAGGACGACCAGGGGCTTGATAGGGGTCTGGCTCTGCTGACGATGCTCAATGATCTGCGCTACGATTGTGGCACAATGCGGCGCAGCAGTGTACTGGAAATTGTCCGCCGCAGCATAGATGGGATGCTAGATGCGGTTTTGCCGCTGGAGGTGCCGAAGACCAGCGCTTTCAGGCGCATCTCCTGGGAGACGCGCGCGTCGCTGCGGCCCCCGATACCAGGTGAAGATGTGCTGGTCATCTCGGCCAGGGGGTTTCCGCCCGAAGGGGATGATTGCGACGCCCGGCTGGCAGTAACCGCTGGTGGCATGGGATGGCGTCGATTCATCGTATACGGGCTTTCTGGACAACGGTTTCATGGTTGCGGATTTGGTCCGGCTACTGCCGGTATCCGCATGGATATCTACGGCAGCTCTGGAGATTATTTGGGCTCTGGAATCGACGGCATGGAGATTCGGGTACACAACAACGCTCAGGATCAGCTGGGTCAGATTATGAAAGACGGCCAGTTGGTAGTCTACGGGGATGTGGGACAAACCTTTATGTACGGCGGCAAGGGCGGTGAGGTGTACATCATGGGTAACACCGCCGGCCGGCCCCTGATCAATGCCGTCGGTCATCCTCGCGTCGTTATCAACGGCACCTGCCTCGATTACCTGGCCGAATCCTTCATGGCCGGCGACCCCCTAAAAGGCGGCGGCTTTGTGGTTCTAAACGGGATCGCATTTGACGAAAAAAATGGCCGGGTGGTCGAACAACCCTCTCCTTATCCGGGTGCCAACTTATTTTCTCTGGCTTCGGGCGGCGCCATATACTTGCGCGACCCGCGCGCCAAAATCAGCTCCGAAGAATTGAACGGGGGCGAGATTGTGGATATGCAGCAGGATGATTGGGACTTGATCCTACCCTATCTGAAACACAATCAAGCCTTGTTCGGAATCTCAATTAGCGACGACCTTTTGACCGTTGATGGCAAGAAAAAACACTATGCCGAAGTTTATCGCAAAGTCCA